>JANXYV010000008.1 GCA_025355875.1 Prolixibacteraceae bacterium
TCAAAAAATCCAAATGGGCACTCAAAGGGCACTCCAGATGGGCACTCCAGAAAATAAAAAAGACCTTACATCGCTGTAAAGTCTTGATTTTCAGAGTGGAGAATATCGGAATCGAACCGATGACCTTTTGACTGCCAGTCAAACGCTCTAGCCAACTGAGCTAATCCCCCGTTTGAGGCGACAAATATAGAAAAATATTTCATCTGCAATGCCTTAACCAAACCCAAAATTTTGTCTTTTTTCCCTAAGTACATGACAAAAATTTGAATACATCTATATCCGATTGAAAGTTAGGGTTTAACAGTACTGTGGCGATATATGTCAATCTGATTATTCCGGATCAATGTGAACCACTTATTCCGGACGAAAGTGAACCATTTTGGATATGCAACAAAAAGCTGGACGATTAATTAAGCTATGCAGCAATTTGTTTGTTATTGGTTAAAATTTCAAATTCTTCAATTGTTTTATATCCCAAAGCTGAATGTCTTCTTTTCCGATTATACCAGGTTTCAATCCAAGTAAAGATGGATAATTTTGCTTGGTTTTGGTCGTGATAGTTTTGATTATAAACTGATTCAACTTTGATGGTCTTAAAAAAGCTTTCAGCTACTGCATTATCCCAGCAATTTCCTTTTCGGCTCATACTGCGGACAACAAATTTATTTGCATTTAAAATATTTGTAAATTTTGTACAGGCAAATTGAATTCCGCGATCGGAATGAAAAATTAGTTTCTGCACAATCGGTCTGTTTATTATTGCCATTCGCCAGGCTACAATGATTGTTTCTTCGGCACTCATCCCTTCGCTCATAGCCCAGCCAACGACTTTGCGTTCAAACAGATCGATTATGACGGTCAGGTACAGCCAGCCATTACTGGTTTTTATATAGGTAATGTCCGAAACCCAAGCCTGCCCTGGTCCTGTAACAGTAAATTCCCTGTTTAGAATATTGGGTGCTACCGGGTAATTATGTCTGGAGTCGGTTGTGGTTATAAAACGTCTGGGTTTTCTGGCCCGTATACCAGCTGCCTTCATAATTTTGGCTACTCTTGGACGTGATACCAGAATGCCCTTTGCTTCCAGTTCCGCGTTAATTCTTGGACTACCGTACGTTTTAGAACTATCTTCAAATATATTGGTTATCTGCCTCAGTAAATTCTCGTTCTCAACCCAACGTTTTGAATGACCGTTATTTATCCAGTGATAATAGCTGCTTTTGCTTATTTTCAATACTTTACACATCTTCTCAATAGAAAATCGGGTACGGTGATCAGTTATAAATTGGTAGATTTCCCATCGCTCACGGAGAAGATGCTGATTGCTTTTTTTAATATGTCACGCTCCATTCTTGCATCCCGGAGTTCTTTCCGCAACTGTGAGACTTCTCGTTCCAGATCAGTCATTTTCGGGCTTCCATGACCTGGAAAACTATTCCCATCGTACTTATTGAACTCTTTCCTCCAGCGATAAAGAAGCCCAGAATCAATACCCAACTCTTCGGCAATTTCACTGGCATTGCCTCTTGCATAGGAAAGTTCAACCGCTTTTCGCTTGAACTCCTTGTCATACTTTTTTCGATCTTGTTTCATGTTCGTAAGTTAATGCTTTATAGCTTAACTAACCGTCCTGTCAAATGTAGCAGTTCCAATAAAGTCGTACTTGATGGGGTGGATACCGAGAAACGAGACTCCCTGCCCGCCATTTGGCTTGTTTGAGGGTGAACTCGCAACTATCCTTGGCAAGGTCATTCTCCACTTTTATCTTCTAAAATCTTTTTGATTTTTCTACGTCCTGCTGCTGTTTTGTAGTATTTTTCAAGTCTTCTGGCATCTTCAATATTTCCAGCTAATTCGGTGTAAACAATTTTCCAGGGACGGAAGGCACTGGTGTATCTACTTTGCCCGGCATTGTGCTGTATCAACCTTGATTCCGGATCAGATGACATTCCGACATACTGATGAATCCTGTCAATACTCTGGATTACATATATATACCACACTTTTGTTTTCATAAACGAAAACTAAAAAAAGCACCTCGTTTTTCACAAAGTGCTTTTAAATGTTGAGCGAGAAACGAGACTCGAACTCGCGACCCCGACCTTGGCAAGGTCGTGCTCTACCAACTGAGCTATTCTCGCAAAATATTTAAATGATCAGAACAATATTAAGCACTTCTGATTGTGCTTCTTTTAAATGCGCTAGAAACGAGACTCCCCGTCTGACCGCGTCAGCCGGGCAGGGAACTCGCGACCCCGACCTTGGCAAGGTCGTGCTCTACCAACTGAGCTATTCTCGCAATATGTAATTTTGAATTGCTTTTTTAAGAAAGTACCCGGAGCGGGACTTGAACCCGCACAACCAATGGTCACAAGATTTTAAGTCTTGCGTGTCTACCGATTCCACCATCCGGGCCTCCTTAAAAAGAGCGAGAAACGAGACTCGAACTCGCGACCCCGACCTTGGCAAGGTCGTGCTCTACCAACTGAGCTATTCTCGCAAAAAGTGATTTGAACGTACTGTTTAATGCCTTTTTAAACAGCGATGCAAATATAGTCGTATTTTTACTTTCTCCAAAAAAACAGAAAAACTTTAGCCCGAATTCATTTCTTATTTTTTGAAAGGCCGGTCCAGACCGGTAATCTTCTTGATATCATTCAGTTTGTTCAAGGCTTCGAGTGGGGTCAGCTGATTGATGTCCAGATTCTTGATCTCATCGCGGATTTGTTTCAATACCGGATCATCGAGCTGGAAAATGCTCATTTGGAACCCTTCCCGCTTTTCGGCCATTCCCTCAAGCGGCTTCGACAGTCCATCCTTTCGGTGGGTATCTTCCAGCTGAAGCAGGATTTCATCGGCCCGGCGGACCACCGAAGGCGGCATTCCGGCCATCCGGGCCACATGAATCCCGAAACTGTGGTTGCTTCCGCCCGGAACCAGCTTCCGGAGAAAAATCACCTTGTTGCCCACTTCCTTGACCGAGACATTGAAATTCTTCACCCGACCAAACGATTTTTCCATTTCATTCAGTTCATGGTAGTGTGTTGCAAACATGGTTTTTGCCTTCGATTTGGGGTGTTCGTGGATATATTCCACAATCGACCATGCAATGGAAATACCGTCGTATGTGGAGGTTCCGCGGCCAAGTTCATCCAATAAAATCAGGCTTCGATCCGAAATGTTGTTCAGGATACTGGCTGCTTCGTTCATCTCGACCATGAAGGTTGATTCGCCCAGCGAAATATTGTCGGACGCCCCCACCCGCGTGAATATCTTATCGACGAAACCGATCTGTGCTGCTTCAGCAGGAACAAAACTGCCTATTTGAGCCATCAGGACGATCAAAGCGGTTTGCCGCAACAAGGCTGACTTCCCCGCCATATTTGGGCCAGTAATAATAATTACCTGCTGATTGTCCTGATTCAGGATCACATCATTTGAAATGTAAGATTCGCCCAGCGGCAACTGGTGTTCTATCACCGGATGACGTCCTCCTTGGATGATTATTTCCTTCGAATCGTTGATTTCGGGCCTGAAATACTTGTATTCGATGGCGGTGGTTGCGAATGATAACAGACAATCGAGCTGCCCGACAATGGCTGCATTTAATTGTATCGCCTGAATGTATTCAGCCAAAGCAACGACCAATTCGTTGAATAGCCGAACTTCTATGGCCAGAATTTTCTCTTCAGCGCCCAGAATTTTCGACTCATATTCTTTCAGTTCTTCAGTAATGTATCGCTCAGCTCCGACCAGAGTCTGTTTGCGGATCCACTCCGGCGGAACTTTATCTTTATGAGTGTTCCTGACTTCAATATAATAGCCAAATACGTTGTTGAACGCAATTTTCAGGCTTGAAATACCAGTACGCTCTGATTCGCGTTCCTGCATCCTGGCCAGGTAATCCTTTCCGGAGAAAGCCAATTCGCGCAATTCATCCAACTCTAGAGAAACACCAGAAGCAATAACATGTCCTTTATTCACCAGGGTTGGCGGATCGGGATGAATTTCCTTTTCAATACGCATCCGGATCGATTCGCATAGATTGAGCTGTTCGGCAAAGCGCTGAAGATTCGGACATTCTGCCTGACTGCAAATTTGTTTGATTGGGGCAATAGCCTGAAGTGCGTGTTTCAACTGCATCACTTCACGCGGATTGATGCGAACGACAGCTACTTTTGAGATAATCCGTTCAAGATCACCCACCTGACGAATATGCTCTTCGAGGTTTTCCTTCAGATTTTCATCTTTAACCAGATATTCCACCACATTCTGTCGGTTGTTGATGGCAGCGATTTCCTTCAATGGCAAGGCTATCCAGCGTTTCAGCAAACGGGCACCCATTGGCGAAATGGTTTTATCGATCACCTGAACCAGGGTTTTGGCGCCTTCGTTAATCGAATTGAAAAGCTCCAGATTTCGGATGGTGAACCGATCGAGCCAAACATATTTGTCTTCTTCGATGCGCGAAAGGTTCACAATGTGTTTGGTTTGGTGGTGCTGGGTCAAGTCCAGGTAATGCAGAATAGCGCCGGAAGCGATGATTCCGTAATTCAGCTCGTGGACGCCAAAACCTTTCAACGATTTGGTTTCGAAGTGCCGCATCAGCCGGTCGTTCGCTGCTTCTTCGGTGTAAACCCAGTCGTCCTGCGAAAAGGTATAATATTTGCCTCCGAACAAAGCAGTAAAATCGGCGCCTTTGCCTTTTTGGAACAATACTTCTTTTGGCTGAAAAGAGCTCAGCAATTTATCGATGTATTCGAACGAACCTTCCGCAGTTAGAAATTCTCCGGTCGAAATATCCAGAAAGGCAATTCCGGCCATTTTTTTGTCGAAATGAACCGAGGCCAGAAAGTTGTTTTCACGATGTTCGAGGATGTTATCATTGTATGAAACTCCGGGAGTTACCAGTTCGGTAATGCCGCGTTTGACAATATTTTTGGTCAGCTTCGGATCTTCCAGCTGTTCGCAAATGGCCACACGCGCACCGGAACGAACCAATTTTGGAAGATAGGTATCCAGCGCATGATAAGGAAACCCTGCCAGTTCGACATAGCTGGCCGAACCGTTTGCTCTTCGGGTGAGTGTGATGCCCAGAATTCCGGAGGCGCGGATGGCATCTTCGCCAAATGTTTCATAAAAATCGCCCACCCTGAACAACAAAACGGCATCAGGATGTTTCGCCTTGACTGCATAATACTGCTTCATTAAAGGCGTTTCAACATATTTGGGAGTAGTGGTCAATGCTCAAAATTTAAAAGATGAACAAAGATACATTTTAAAGGATTGGATAAAAACCCGAAGATGCCTGTTTCAGAAAATAGTCAGTGAAAGCCAACCTACCGGAATCAAAAAAAGCGACCTAAACCCATACCTGTCCAATCGATTTCTGGTATTGTATTTCTGCGTACTTTTTGCCACCGGGGATGAATTACTGTTACAAACTTTGTAATCTTTCAGAAAAATAAAATATCTTGGTGTCGTATTTTAACCAAAACTAATGGAACAAGTGAACGAAGACTCACCAAAACAAATTATAATTCAAGAAGTTAATTCAAAATCTGAACTTCGGAAATTCATTCATCTGCCGTCAGCCATCCATAAAAACCACTCCAATTGGGTTCCTCCGATATACCTTGACGACTGGACCTTCTTCAATCCTGAAAAAAATAAATCGTTCATATTTTGCGATACGATCCTACTGCTTGCCTATCGGAACCAGAAAGTTGCAGGTAGAATCATGGGCATCATTCATCATAAATACAACGAAAAACATGGGGAAAAACGAGCGCGATTTGCCTTTTTTGAAACCTGGAATGATGATGAAGTTGCTGCTGAACTCATTCGTTCGGTTGAAAACTGGGCACTGGACAAAGGAATGGAGAGAATGATCGGCCCTCTCGCTTTTTCTGACAAAGACCCGCAAGGTTTTCTGATTGAAGGATTTAACGAACCTTCAGTTATTGCCTCAAACTGCAATTTTCCTTATCAGGTTGAACTTCTCGAAAAGAATTCGTATTCCAGGGAAGTTGATCTGGTTGTCTTTAAAATCCATATCCAGCAACAAATTCCAGAATTTTATCTCAGAATCTATGAACGTGCCTTGCGAAATAATTCCGGACTTCAGCTTTTGGAATTCACTTCAAGAAATAAGGTAAGACCATATATTCACCCGGTTCTCAGGCTTTTAAACGCTACCTACACCGATATCTTCGGTTTTATTCCGCTTACGGAAGCCGAAATGGACGACTTTGCCAACCGCTACCTCTTCCTGATCAATCCGAGATTTATCAAAGTCGTTGTAAATGAGAATAATGAGGTGGTTGCCTTTCTGATTGCGATGGCGCATATTGGTGAAGGAATTCAGGAAGCAAAAGGATATCTTTTCCCTACCGGAATTTTCAGAATATTTGCGGCAGCGCGCAGATCGAAACAGCTCAACCTCCTTCTTGTCGGAATTCAGCCTGAATTTCGCGGCAAAGGACTTGACGCACTGATGGGAGTTAAAATGCTCGAATCTGCTCAAAACCAGGGAAAAACGATCATCGATTCACATCTTATATTAGAACACAACACCAAGTCCAGAGCCGAACTGGAACGGATGGGCGGCGTTGTTTATAAACGGTTCCGGGTTTTTGGCAAGGATTTGAAATAGTCACTTTTACCAGAGGTAGTTTCGAATACCAGCAAATCGTCATTTGATTTAGCCATTACCTGCTGATAATTCAATAGGGTATCAGATTTGATAAACACGCCGACCGATCGTTTCCAAAAATATTCGAAAACAAAAATTCTCTGAAGAAAAAAAGAAGCGCATTTTAGGTTCAATTCCCTGGATTTTTCTTGCTGTTTTTTCCTGGTTTTCTGATATCGAAAATGAATTACTGACCCAAACTTCACAATCTCTCAGAAAAATGAAATATCTTCGTGCCGTATTTTAAGCAACACTAATGGATATTTTGAAAGTTAAATCATCAGAACAAATTATAATTCAAGAAGTTAATTCAAAATCAGAACTCCGGAAGTTCATTCATTTACCTGCATATATCCATAAAAGCCACTCTAATTGGGTACCTCCGATCTACATGGACGACTGGGAATTTTTTAATCCCAGGAAAAATTTATCCTTTGAAATGTGCGACACCATTTTGCTGCTTGCCTACCGAAAAAAGGAAGTCGTGGGTCGAATCATGGGTATTATCCATCATGTATATAACGAAAAGCATAACGAAAAGAATGCCCGTTTTGCTTTTTTTGAAACTTGGAACGATGAGGCTGTTGCCAATGCCTTGCTGGGAGCCGTTGAAAACTGGGGGAAGGAAAGACACATGGAAAAACTTATCGGGCCTTTGGGTTTTTCTGATAAGGATCCGCAGGGTTTTCTGATCGAAGGATTTGATGAACCTTGTGTGATTGCCGCAAACTGCAACTTTCCGTATCAGGTTGAATTGCTCGAAAAAAATTCATTTACCAAAGAAGTCGACCTGGTTGAATATAAAATCAATATTCCAAATCCGCTTCCTGAGTTTTATCTGAAGATAGAAGAACGTGCCAGCCGCATGAACGCGGGCCTTAGGGTTCTGGAATTTACTTCGAGAACCAAGGTAAAACCCTATATTCATCCGGTACTTCATTTACTGAACGAGACATTTACCGAGATTTTTGGGTTCACGCCTTTCATGGAAAAAGAAATGGACGATTTTGCCAATCGATATCTTTTCCTCATTAATCCGAAATTCATCAAAATAGTTGTCGATCAAAAAAATACTGTGGTAGCTTTTGTGATTGGAATGTCGCACATTGGCGACGGTATCCGGAAAGCCAAAGGTTATCTCTTCCCATTCGGGATTTTCAAAATTTTTGCGGCAGCAAGAAAAACAAATCAGTTGAACCTTCTGCTTGGTGGAGTTGATCCGGAATATCGTGGAAAAGGTCTGGATGTGATGATGGGTGTAAAAATGATGCAATCAGCTACTGCTCTGGGGAAAACTGTGATTGATTCACATCTCGAATTGGAAACCAATGTTAAGGTTCGTTCCGAAATGGAAAAAATGGGAGGCGTTGTCTATAAACGATTCCGGGTTTTTGGAAAAGAGCTAAAATAGTCGGAAGTCAGAAGACCGAAGTCGGAAATTAGAAGTCAGAAGTCAGGAGAAAAGAGGAGCGATTGCTTTCCATATTCCTTTTTCCTTGTTTCTTATTCGATATTGGTTATTGGTTATTCTTCCCTTAGAAATGCTATTTTTGCCTCATCAATCCTAATAATTAGCGAAATTCTATCGTGGCAGATATTATCCAATTACTTCCAGATTTCGTCGCCAACCAGATTGCTGCCGGCGAGGTCATTCAGCGGCCAGCATCGGTGGTGAAAGAATTGGTGGAAAATGCCATTGATGCAGGTGCAACACAAATCAAAGTCAACATCAAAGATGCCGGAAGAACCCTGATCCAAATTATTGATAATGGTTGCGGAATGTCAGACACCGATGCCCGGATGGCTTTTGAGCGACATGCCACTTCCAAAATCAGGACTGCCAACGATATTTTTGCCATTCGTACCATGGGTTTCCGCGGCGAAGCGCTGGCTTCGGTGGCTGCCATAGCTGAAGTCGAACTCCGGACGAAAGAATACGATCAGGAATTAGGAACCTTCATCCATATTTCCGGATCAAAAATTCTGGTTCAGGAGCCTGTTCGATGCGATAATGGCACCAATTTCCAGATAAAAAACCTGTTTTTCAATGTTCCCGCAAGGCGCAAATTCCTGAAATCGAACCCGGCAGAACTCAAACATATCATCAACGAAATACAGCGCATTGCGCTTTCCAATCCTGACATTTCCATTTCACTTCATCACAACGGATCGGCTATTTACGAACTTTCGGGAACCAACAAGCGACTTCGGATTGTTTCCATCTTCGGCAAAAGCATCAACCAAAACCTGATCCCGCTGGATACTGAAACTTCGGTGGTCAAAATTTCAGGCTTTATTGGTCAGCCCAAACATGCAAAAAAGACCTTTGGTGAACAATTCTTTTTTGTGAACAAGCGGTACATGAAGCATCCGTTTTTTCATAAAGCCATTATGCAGTGTTACGAAAAAATCCTTCCACCTGCGTCTTTTCCGTCGTATTTTATCTATTTCGAAATTGATCCGGCTGACATCGATGTGAACATACACCCAACGAAAACGGAAATCAAGTTCGAGAACGAATCGGCCATCTGGCAGATTTTACAAGCTTCGGTACGCGAAGCGCTCGGAAAGTTCAACGTGGTTCCTTCCATTGATTTTGACCAGTCGGGAAGCGTCGAAATCCCCATGCCGCAGCGTGATTTTGGATCTGTTCATGCTCCGGAAATAAAGTTAAATCCATCCTACAATCCTTTCGAAACGCCAACCCCGGCAAGAAGTTTTTCCGGAAGCCATTTTACTGCTAAACAGACTGAACGTCCGAATGCAAGTAATTGGCAGTCCTTATACAAAGGACTGGAACCAAATTACGACGAAATCCCTGCGCCGCAAGAGAAAGAGCCGGTACAGTTTCGGATGGAAGAACAGCAAACCTTAAAACACTCGGTTCAGTTCAAAAATAAATACATCCTGACTCCGGTTAAATCGGGACTGATGGTGATTGACCAAAAACGGGCCCACGAGCGGATAATTTATGAGCGACTGATTCAGGTACTTGAAAACAATGAAGTGGCAAGCCAACAACAGCTTTTTCCCGAAACTTTTGAACTGAATGCTTCGGACGCCACCTTGCTGACAAGTATTCTTCCTGATTTAAAAGCTTTGGGCTTTGATATCCGGAATTTTGGCGAAAACAGTTTCATCATCAATGGCACACCGGGAGTTTTGAACACGTCGTCACCCATCGAAATCATTGAGAGTTTACTCGAAGAATATAAAAACTCGTCGGTTAATATTCAGGAAAAAGCGCGCGAAACCATTGCTATATCACTGGCCCAGGCGTCGGCCATTCCTTACGGACATACCTTGAAACAAGGTGAAATCAACGAATTGATCGACAACCTGTTTGCCTGTCAAACCCCAAATTTTTCGCCCAAGGGGAAAAAAATACTTTCGATCATGCCATTGGAAGATTTTGAAAAGATTTTAAAGTGACAAGGTGACCGGAAAGTTGGATCAATCGCGAAAATTGTTACTTTGGCAGAGGAAGGAAAAAGGAAAAGGGAGACAGGAAAAAATGGTGTGATTCTTGAAACCCGAGTCGAGAATTAGTAAAAACAAAAAAGCAAAATTACAATGCAGAATTTCAGACCCAGTATCAATACCATTCCCCCGGTTGTCAAGAACCTGATTATCATCAATGCCCTGATGTTGTTTGCAACTTACATCCTTGAACTGAAAGGGATTGACCTGTCCAGGACTTTAGGTTTGCACTACGTTCAGTCGCCCGATTTCAAACCCTATCAGTTAGTCACACATATGTTTATGCACGGCGGACTGATGCATCTGGTGTTCAATATGTTTGCCCTTTGGATGTTTGGACGTGTTTTGGAAAGCGTTTGGGGCCCAAAACGGTTTTTTATCTATTATTTTGTTACTGGTTTGGGTGCAGCAGTGTTTTATTCCTTTGTAAATTTCATTGAATTCCAATACATTGCAGGGAAAATGAGTCCTGAAAATGTACAAATGGTAATGAGTCAGGGAGCCGATATTCTGAATCAGGGAAAGAATTTCATAGATCCGTTGGAGTCAAAACTGAACCTCATTCTGAATGTTCCGACAGTTGGTGCGTCAGGGGCGGTATTCGGAATCCTGCTTGGATTTGGGATGCTCTTCCCAAATACAGAATTAATGCTTTTATTTCCGCCCATCCCGCTCAAGGCCAAATATTTCGTGGCCGGTTATGGCGCAATCGAATTATTCAGCGGGATTGCGAATCCCGGTGATAATATCGCCCATTTTGCCCACCTTGGAGGGATGCTTTTTGGGTTTATCCTGATCAAATACTGGAATACGAAGACGAAAAACTTTTATTAGAAGCCTCCCCCGCCCCGCCCCGCAGGAGGGGATCCCAAAGAATTAGGTTAAAATCGAAAATATTCGTCATGAAAAAATACTTCCAATTGCAAAGTAAAAAAGCCTGTCCCCTGAGGGGAGAGCCTGGATATGGGTTTTTATGAATTTACTTGACGAAATAAAAGAATCATTTAAGGAAGGATCGGCTCTGACGCGGCTGATATATATCAATCTGGCTGTTTTTCTGCTGATCCGGATTGCAAATGTATTTTATTTTCTGTCCGGAACTCCGTTCCCCATTCTGGACTGGCTGGCACTTCCGGCCGATTTCGTCACGCTGGCGAGTCGTCCGTGGACCCTGCTTACCTACATGTTCCTGCACTTCGATTTTCTGCATATCCTTTTCAACCTTCTATGGCTTTATTGGATGGGACAGATTTTTCTTGGATATTTTGATCAGGGAAAATTGATTACTATTTACCTCCTGGGTGGACTTTGTGGTGGATTGTTTTACGTGGCAGGCTATAACTTATTCCCTGTTTTTTCACAGATTGTAGTCGACTCAAGGCTTTTAGGTGCCTCGGCATCGGTCATTGCGATCGTCACTGCACTGGCCGTACATGCCCCAAACCATACGCTTCATCTCGCCTTCATCGGACCAGTAAAAATGAAATACATTGCACTTTTCTCGGTGTTGATGTATGTGATCGGTATCTCGTCAACCAATGCCGGAGGAAACCTGGCTCATCTTGGAGGTGCATTTTATGGTGTAATCTATATACTGCAACTTCGCCGGGGATTTGATCCGGGGAAAGGGATCAGCCGCTTGACATCCGGAATAAACAAAACTTTTGCTTCCAAGCCCAAAGTGAAGGTAACTTACCGCAAACCAACCGACGACATCGAATACAACCGGATGAAAAACCAGGATAAAATCCGGATGAATGAAATTCTTGAAAAAATCAGCAAATCAGGCTATGACTCGCTTTCGAAAGAAGAAAAAGAAATTTTATTCAGGATGGGGAGAGAATAAAAAGCTCCATCCCCAACCCTTCCCCGAAAGGGAAGGGAGTTTGAGCTAATTCTACATTTATGTCATTTTTCAGAGAGTCAACTTTAGCTTTTGTTTTTGAAATTGGTCTCGCCGAAAATTTATCTGTCTTTTGATGTTATTTGCTTTTTTTCTCCCCTCCTTTGGAGGGGTTGGGGGAGGCTACTCTTTTCGAATACTTTACCGCTTCGTTAATGCTTGCATTCAGTTCAAAACCGATCAATAAAATCATGGACAGAATATACATCAGAAGCATGATAACCAGCAGCGTACCAATCGATCCGTACAACTTATTATACTGTCCGAAATTGTTGATGTAATAGGAGAATCCGACAAACGTGAGAACGATTAAACCTGTCGAGAGTGTTCCTCCGGCAGAAATAAAACGCCATTTGGTCTTTTTAGCCGGGGCCAGGTAATAAAGAAATGAATTGGCCACAAAAAAGAGGAAAAGGATCACAAACCATTTTCCGATGGTCAGCATGTAAAAGGTAAATTGGTCCTTCAGGTATCCATTGTTTACCAGGTAGTTTATCAATGACTGCCCGAAGGTGATTAAGGAAATGGCTATGGTAACCAGAAAAGCAAGAATACCCACCAGTAACAAGGCAATCATTCTCTGGCTCCACCAGGTGCGGCGCTCAAAACTATGAAGTGAAGCATCAAAAGCGCTCATCATCGATGCAAATCCATTGGTCGAAAAAATAAGTGCAGTCAAGAACCCAAACGACAATAAATCCCCACGCTGCCTGGTCAGAATATCCTGAACGGTCCCTTCTATGGCCTCAAATGCTCCAGCCGGAACCATGTCTTTGATCAGCAGAAACAACTGGGTCTGGAAATTTTCAACCGGGATATAGGGAATCAGGGTAAAAAGAAAAATAATAGCAGGGAAAATCGCGATAAAAAAGCTATAAGCAATCGCTGAAGCCCGGGTTGATAATGCCCCGTCGACAATGCTCCGCCAAAAAAACACCATCACATCATAGAGTGGCATCCCGTCGAATCCGGGAAAGGTGATTTTTTTTGCCCGAGTCAGGATCCTTCCCCAAATAGAAATCAGTTTTTTTGGTAGTTTGTAAGGCATTAGCCCTGTTTTTCGATTCTTAACTGATGAATATAGGAGTTGTTGTCTTTATTTTTCAACAAAAAATAAACTCTGAAAGTTCCGTTACTGGTGGTCAGGCTCCCAATGGCATATCGTGAACCGTCTTTCCCTCCCTGATGTATTATGCTGAACTGTTTGGGCCTGTTGGCTTTAAAAAACTCTGCAACAATTTGCTGTGCCTGAGATTTACTATACACATCATCGTGAGTTAGAACCACCAGCTCAACATTTTCATTAAAAAACTCGGCCAATCCTACATCGTTACCGTTTTGAATGCTCATAACGATCTGATCCGGAATCTGTGCATTTGATACAGAAGTCAAAACAAAAAAACCAAACAAAACGAATACCAACTTCAAAATACTGTTTTTCATCCTTTCTACTTTTTGTTCGAAATACATTAGTGCGAATCATTGGCAAAAACCGTGCAATTTTTTGTTTAAACAAATACCTTTGTAAAGGTAACAAATTTCACATACCATAAAAAATGAAACGAACATCTTGTCAGCAACACATACCACCAATGAAAATAATTCTCACCAACATGTGAGTTCCCTGTCTGCAGACAGGCTGGCATCAGACAATTAAAAAACAAATCATTTACTGATGAAAATTTGCCTCCTTGTGATCGGGAAGACCGATGAAGCTTATCTCCAAAAAGGAATCGGGATTTATCTCCAGCGAATTCCCCACTACATTTCGTTCGAAATGAAGGTTATCCCCGACCTGAAGAATTCCAAAAACCTGAGTGACGATCAGCAGAAAGAAAAGGAAGGTGAATTGATTTTACAACAAATCGGCGCCTCCGACGAGGTTTGGCTGCTCGATGAAAAGGGAATGGACGCTTCGTCGCCTGACTTTGCACGGTTTTTGGAGAAGAAAATGAGTTCAGGAATCAAGCGGCTGGTGTTTATCATTGGCGGGCCTTATGGATTCTCCGGAAATGTTTATGCACGGGCAAACGGGAAGTTTTCACTTTCAAAAATGACGTTTTCGCACCAAATGGTACGATTGATTTTTGCGGAACAACTTTACCGGGCCATGACCATTCTGAAGGGCGAACCTTATCATCATCAGTAAAGCAATACAAAAGCAAAAAAATATTTATCTTGTGGCATGAAGGAATTCAGAAAGTACATATTTGCCCTGCTTTCCGTCGCATTTTTTATGATGGCGATTTTTGAGGAACACCTGACCCTCCATGATCAGCCTGAAGTAAAACTTATACAGGCTTTCCATAAAACTCTGCTTACCCAGGAATCTAAACTGTCTGTATACCTGGATGATGCTGAAAAAATACTCAAAAACAATCTGAAATCTGAAAATTACCTTTCCGCCTTTTCAGGATTGAATCAGATGTTCGATGAAGATGGGCTCGGACTACTTATTTTTAAAGATCAAAAAATGGTTTTTTGGTCGAATAACCAATTTGCCTTTTCGAATTTGTCAAATACTTTATTGAGTCAGGACCGACTTTTAATCTTGCCTAACGGAATCTATGCGGTTCAACGGAAAATAGTCGGAACGAATGAGTTGATTGGGCTGGTGCATATCAAAAATAATTACACCTACGAAAATCAGTTTCTGGAAAATGATTTTGTCGCCCCATTTGATTTACCTGCCGGATATAAGATCATTTCCGGAAAAGATAAAAACGCACTGGAAGTCTGCGATCTCAACAACGAATATCTGTTTTCGGTTTTACCTGGCGGCCCTAATTTGTTGAATGAATCGCAACTTTACTTTCCTGCGCTTCTGTATTTGCTTGGTTTCTTGTTTTTGCTCATGTCGATCTACCGAATGATCAAAAAGTACCGTTACAAAAACTTCATTTTATTAATGCTTTTAGTTCTGGCGGCTTTGTCTGCAATTTATGCGGTTCACTTTATCTTTAGAATACCTGTCCTCCTGAATCAGTTTTTAGTTTTTAGTGCCAAATATTACGCTGCGTCGAAATGGGTGCCTTCGTTGGGTGATTTCTTTCTGGTGGTTGTTTTATTTTTCTTCTGGAGCCTTGTATTTATCAGGGAGTTCCCTCGCGAAAGTCAACTAAAAAAAGGATATATCATTCCGGCTTTTCTGTTTGTTCTTGCACTTTATGAACTCAGTGGATTTGCAATCGGAAATCTGATCATCAACAGCAACATCAATTACAAACTGAACCAGATTACCGATATCGACCAATTCAGTATTTGCAGTTATCTGGCCATTGCCATGCTTCTTTTTTCGGTATTCATGATTCACCTGAAAATAATCCAGTGGACTGAACATTTTTTCCGTGAGAGGACCTTCTTTCAGTTCCACATTTTGATAACCGGAGTTTCTCTTGTCTGGGCCTATTTTTTTCCATGTACGGCAAGTTTCATTTTAACCTTGTTTTTTTCGGTGAATTTACTGCAATGCCGCATCCGGAAAACGCAGATTTCTCCTTTTTCACTTTCCTATTCCATTATATTTATTTCTCTATTCTCGGTGGTCAGTTTAATGATCGTTTACCATACCGTTCAGAGACGCGATTTCCAGGTGCAAAAGCTTTTGGCCATAAACTTAAGCTCCGAACGAGATCCGGCTACAGAGGTGTTTCTGAGTAAAATGCAGCCTCAATTGTCGACTGATGAAATTATTCCGGATTTGCTCGCACCGCCCTACAAGCAACTCGAAAACTACCTGATGCGCACCTACTTCAATGGCTACTTCAGGAAGTACGACATTCAGTTTTCATTCTGTACACCGGGCGACAGTCTTTTAATTCAACCTGAAAACGTTTTTGAACCATGTTTTCCGTTTTTCGACAAAATGATCACCAAATCCGGAATAATGATTCCGGGCACCAGTTTCTATTTTATGAACTACATGAACGGACGAGTCTCATACCTTGGAAAACTGAATTACCCGATGCGAGGAAAGATAAACGGCATAACTGTTTTTGTTGAGATCAATTCGAAAATTGTCTCCGAAGGAATCGGGTTTCCGGAATTGCTTCTGGACAGGTCTTTGATCCGGCCTTTCCGGTATAAATATCTGTCGTACGCCAAATATTTCGAGGAAGAATTGGTCAACCGTTCCGGAGAATATTCATACAACGACTATCTTAAATCCTATCAGCTTCAGGAACCAAACCCTGAATTTCAGGTTCTGCAAACGGATGGTTACGATCATCTGGTGTATACTTTGGATAAAAGCAATCACATCATTGTGAGCAACCGGTCGCTCACCTTCATTGACTATGTGATTTCATTCCCCTATATTTTTGTGTTCAATTTTTTGTTTGTGCTAATCATTATTCTTTTGGGCAATCCAATATTCCGGAAGCTCATCATACCGAAAGACCTGAGGTTCCGGATACAGATTTCAATTGTTTCGGTAGTTTTGATTTCGCTTCTTTTTGTAGCCTCCGGAACCATTTACTATAATCTTGAACAATATCGGAAAAGGCATCAGGACGATCTGCTCGAAAAGATCAAATCTATTTCTGAAGAAATCAAAAACAGGTTGATTTATGTAAACGCAATTACCCCGGAGCTTCAGCAGTGGTTATACGGCGAATTGTACCGTTTATCGAATACCTTTATGACCGACATCAATATTTATGACACCAAAGGGATATTGATTGCCGGCTCACGCCCTGAAATCTTCGCCAAAGGAGTAACCACCGAACGGATGAATTCTACAGCCTTTTACGAATTGTCGGAGCACTACAAGTTGAATTATTTTCAGCCTGAAAAGATCGGAAGCCTTTCTTACCTTTCGGCCTACGAACCCATCATCAATGCCAGCGGCGATTACCTGGGTTATCTTAATCTTCCCTATTTTACCCGTGAAGACGACCTGAAACAAGGTATTTCAACATTCATCGTGGCATTCATAAATCTTTACCTGATCCTCTTTCTGACCAGTGTCATTGTCGCAGTTATCCTGTCGAACCGGATCACCCAACCATTGAGTCTTATCCGCGAAAAACTAAAAGGAATCCAGCTGGGTATAAAGAGTGAACCGATTAATTACCAGTCGGAAGACGAAATTGGGGCTTTGGTTCGCGAATACAATCACAAGGTCGAGGAAC
>JANXYV010000012.1 GCA_025355875.1 Prolixibacteraceae bacterium
TTCAAGTTCCTTTTGCTTTTCTTCATTCTGTTTCAGCTTTTCCAGAACAGCAAGTCCCATGGCAAATCCTGAAATCAATATCGAAGCCACAATATGGTTGAAAAACCCAAATACGCGAAACGAGGGGGTAGTATTTTCGCCGGTTACCTTTTTAAATGCTTCCAGAAATTTCGCATTGCGAACCGGATCAGTAAACAGATTTTCGTTAACCAAACTGGTAATTTCGTAAGTGGAGAGAATGATTGCAACCAGGATAACGAGGTAGAGCAATTTTTTGTCTTTTAGAAAAAACCGGGGAACTAGCCATAAATATCCCAAGTAAAAAATGACGATCGCCGATAAAGTGTGGACATAAAACTGGTAAAGACGAAGCTGATCGTCGCCACCAAAGGCTCTGTTCAGGAACAGCGGAACAACCAATGCAATGATCAAGGCAATACCGTGAAGGATCAGGGCAATTTTCTTATCGGAAAGTGATTTGAACATACTCGTCATTTTTATCAAAGATAATTATTGAAGTCTTAAAACATATCAGGAATAAAGCAAATTCAATCGGTTGGCCAATTCAGGAAATATTTTGAAGAGAAAAGAAAATTGCTCCGGCAAATCAAATCAAAAAACAAGTCCGGAGCAATTTCTTTGCAACATTTTATTCGTATCTCAATGCATCGATCGGGTTCAGATTGGCAGCTTTTTTGGCCGGATACCAGCCAAAGAAAATACCAATCGCCGAACAAACCAGGAAGGCCAGCACCACCGAATTGGTCATGATCACCACTGGCCATCCCATCAGCGAACCAACCAACGAACTGATCAGGTACCCGAAAAGGATTCCGATCACGCCTCCGGTAACACTCAGCATGGTCGACTCAATCAGGAACTGCATCAGGATGTCACGGCCTTTTCCTCCAATCGACATGCGCAGACCAATTTCGCGGGTGCGTTCAGTCACCGAAACATACATGATGTTCATGATTCCAATTCCGCCCACGAGCAGAGAAATTCCCGAAATTACTCCTAAAAGGGCTGTCAGGATATCGCTGATTGAGGTGAAGGTCTTGACCAGTTCGGCCTGTGACATCACCCTGAAATCATCGTCGGTGGGTTTTGAAATTTTATGCTGCCTGCGCATCACTTCCGTCATTTCATCGATGGCGGCGCTGGTTTTTGCCTCGCTCGCTGCCGAAGTATAAATTCCGGTGATGTAATCGATGGCCAAAAACCTCCGCTGAACAGTGGTATAGGGAGCAAAAAGAATATCATCCTGATCCTGTCCAAAGGAGTTTTCCCCTTTTTCTTTCAGGATTCCGATCACCTTCATGGGCACTGTTTTAAAACGAATGGTTTGACCAATCGGGTCGGTTCCTTTCGGGAAAATATTCTTTGCAACGGTCTTCCCGATTAAACAGACTTTGGCCAAACCTGCAATTTCCTTGTCTGTAAAAAGCCTTCCGCTCTCCACTTCAAACTTTTTAATCCCAAGATAGAAGGTGTTTCCGCCAAACATAGTTGTGGGCCAGTTCTGGTTTCCAAAAACGGCCTGCGCATTGGACCTCACCTCAGGAGAAACGGCAGTTACATCCGGACACTGCAAGCGGATGGCTTCGGCATCGGCCAGTTTAAGCGATTGTGTCCCCGAATTTCCCATCATAACCCCACCCCGCTGTTGCGATCCGGGCATGATGAATACCAGGTTCGAGCCCATGCTCGACATCTGGTCCTGAATGCTTTTCTTGGAACCCTGTCCGATGGCCAGCATCGCGATGACCGAAGCCACTCCGATGATGATGCCCAACATGGTCAGAAATGCCCTGAATTTGTTCCGGAGCAGTGCATTCTTGGCAATTTTTGCAAGATTGATATAGTTCATGATTTTGTGATTTTAACATCCAATTCATCGACAGGCAGCAACTTGATGATTTCTGACGCGTAAGTTCTGTCTTTTACTTGTTCCTCCCGAACCACCCAACCGTCTCGGAAGATAATGTTCCGGGAAGTCAGACGGGCGATATCAGGCTCATGAGTCACAAAAACGATGGTTTTTCCCCGGTCTGAATTCAGGCGTTGAAAAAGTTCCATGATTTCGTAGGAAGTGCGTGTATCAAGGTTTCCGGTTGCCTCATCAGCCAGGATGACCACCGGGTCGTTCACCAGCGAGCGGGCAATGGCCACGCGCTGTTGCTGTCCTCCGGAAAGCTGGTTGGGCATGTGGTGCATCCGGTCGAGTAGTCCAACCGATTCGAGGGCTGCAATGGCTCGCTCTTTTCTCTCCTTCGCCTTTACACGGCTGTTGTAAAAAAGCGGAAGTTCAACATTTTCAAGCGCCGAAGTTCGTGACAACAGGTTATACGACTGAAATACAAAACCCAGTTTTTCGTTTCGAAGCTCTGCCAGTTCATTCTTGTTTAAGGCCGAAATACTGACCCCGTCGAGTTTATATTCTCCCTCACTGGGTTTTTCGAGGCATCCCAGAATGTTCAGCATGGTCGATTTTCCGGATCCGCTGGCACCCATGATGGCGACAAACTCACCTTTTGCAATCTGAAGGTTGATTCCTTTCAGCGCCCTGACGGTCACATCGCCCACATAAAAATCTTTTTTCAGGTTTTCAACTTCTATAATGATGTTGTTCATGGTCTGTATTTATTTTTTCTGTCCCGGACGAGTTGGCATAAACGGGCTCCTTGCTGCTTTTGTGGCAACAGCAGTCTTTTCTTCTTCCATCGAAAGAATAATTTCGTCGCCTTCTTTCAATCCTGAAAGCAATTCATAACTGATGCCGTCGTTGGTACCCAGTTTTACTTCGTTTTTTTCAAGTTCCTGACCTTTTTTCGTCCAGATGAACGATTTTTCTTTTCCGGTATTCTCCGGAAGTTTGGGATCCATCTTGCTGGCTACCTCCAGGGGCAGCGATTTCAGGTAAGCCTGATAGTTTTCAGCCGTTGGTGCGAAGCGGACGGCTTTTCCGGGAACCACTAGAATATCTTTCTTTTCATTTACAAAAATGGTGGTGCTTGCGGTCATCCCAGGCAGAAGTTTTTTGTCAGGATTTGGTGCGTCAATAATCACGGTATAGGTTACCACATTCGATGTAACGACCGGCTGCATCCTGATTTCAGTAACTGAACCGGCAAACTTCAGATTCGGGAAAGCGTCAACAGTAAATTCAACACGCTGATTGACCACCACATTGCCGATATCAGCTTCGTCAACATTGGCTTCAACCCTCATCTGGGTCAAGTCGTTGGCAATGCTGAACAAGGTTGGCGTGCTGAAACTGGCAGCCACTGTCTGACCTTCATCTACGGCCCGGTTCAGGATTACTCCATCGATGGGCGAATAGATTTTGGCATACGAAAGGTTGATTTTATTTCGGTCGTACATCGACTTGGCATTATTCAGCGACGAAAGCGCATTCTTGTAGTTGTATTCAGCCAGATCGAAATCCGACTGCGCAATCAGTTTCTTTTCGATCATTACCTTGTAGCGGTCGTAGGTAGCTTTCTGGTATTTCAGTTGGGCCTCGGCCTGATCGACTGTCGATTTGCTTTGTTCAAGCTGAGCCAGTAAAGGCGTCTCGTCGATTTGCGCCAACAATTCTCCTTTTTTTACCTGCGAATTGAAGTCGACAAAAATGCGGTTTATGACTCCCGAAACCTGGGTACCCACGGCAACTGTTTTAATTGCTTCCAGTTTTCCTGTTGCAGTCACGGTGCTGGCAATGGTTCCTTTGGCGATTGGCGCGGTTTCAAAGGCGAAAGTCTTCTCTGAATTCTTCATCGACCTGATTCCAAAAAAGGTGGCTGCGCAAACCAGAAGGGCAGCTCCGATGTAAATAAATTTCTTTTTCATGATGTATTGTTAATTAATGTTTTACAATGTAAGTGGTACTCCTTTGTAAAAATCGAGCACTTTATAGCTGAAAATCAGGTTGTACTTCGATTGGAGAAATTTGCTTTCAGAGGTAATCAGGTTGGTTTTTTCGAAGAGGTAATCCACTGAGTTCATCAATCCAATTTTGAATTTTTCGGTTGAAACCTGGTTCGATTCGGTCTGTGCCTGAATTTTCTCGACGTTTGCAGCATATTCGGCCTGGGCGGAAATTACATTCTGGCAAGCCTGCTCAATGTCTTTTCTCAGCTGATTTTTCGTATTGATTTCGTCCAGACTGGCATCAGAAATGGCGATTTTGGCTACTGAGATATTAGTTTTGATCTGTTTCTTCTGAAAGATCGGAATCGAAAGAGTAAATCCAATCGATGGACTGAGCTGATTTTCGACCTGGCCCGGATAATCGGAACCGGGGCTTTTACTGTTGTAGCCTGTTGAAAGACCCGCATCCATTGAAAGGCTTGGCAAAGCATCGGCTTTGGCAATATTCACCCCGATGGTGGCGTTTTCGGTATTGAGCGAAGCGTTCTTGATCTGCGGCTTGATTCCCAATGCGAGGTTGTAAATTTCCTGCGCATTTGGAGCACGATTCTGATTGAGGAGGCTGTCGAGCGAAGGTGAACTGATGGTGAAATTCGGATCAACCGGAAGTTCCATGAGTTGCATCAGGTTTACCTTCGAAGTCGAAAGCTGACTTTCGGCATTGGCCAGTGTCAGTTTTTCGTTGGCCAGTTCGGATTTAATCTGAAGATAATCGGATTGCGAAATGACGCTCAGCGCCAACCGCTCCGAAGCCAACGCCAGTTGTTCAGTGGTCGCTTCAATTTGTTTTTGAGCATTTTTCACCTGCTCACCGGCATACAAAATCTGCAGGAAGGCATCCATGATGGTCAGGCTGACCGATTCCTTGATGGTTTCCGAATAGAAACGACCACTTTCCAGATTTAACTCTGCTTGTTTGATCTTGTTGTTGATTTTCTGGCCGTTGTAGATCGAAATACTCGAAGCAACCGAGTAACTCGTACCGTTCGAAGCAGCCAGTGCTCCGTAGGTACCAGTGGTGTTGATCTGGGTTTTGTTCCAATCAAAGTTCTGCCGGACCGAAGCATTCAGTGAAGGCAGGCGGCTGGCTTGCGCTTCCTCAGAATAAAGCTGGTTCCGGTCGATGGAATTACTGGCTTTCTTCACCTGAATGTTTTGCTCGACGGCATGATTGATGCATTCTTCGAGGGTCCAGCTTTTGTTTTGTGCCTGGCTGCCGAATCCTGAAAAAAGCATCAGGAATGCAGGAAGGATAAAACTTGTTCGAATTCTGTCAATTGTTTTCATGGCTTTGATAACTATTTTGAACCAAAACTACAGTAGTCGAAACCGTTTATCAAATGCAATAGACGTTTGGGCCGATTTTACCGACAAATGGGTTTATTTTACTTTAAAAGATTTCGGCAGATTGTTGGAAAGTCAGAAAGAACTGCTTGTTTCTGTTAATTTAGCTTAAGATTTCATTTTTCCCAAACAAAGTCTGTCGGCTTCTGTTTTAAGATAAATTCATTGGAACAATTCAATTTTCAATCTTTAAAGAAGAAACAGATCATGAAAAAACATTTTTATTTATTCGCTGCAATCCTGGTTTTCGCAGCTTCGGCTTTTACTGCAATCCAATCCATGGAATGGAAAATTGCCGACACGTATTCCGTAAAATTTGATGGTGGAGATCCTTCCGGAGAGTTTAAAGGCTTGAAAGGAACCATCAGCTTTGATGCAGCAAACCTGAAAAATTCAAAGTTTACCGTTTCGATTGATGTAGCCACAATCAACACAGGAAACGGAATGAAAAACACCCATGCTGTGAGCGAAAAATGGCTCGATGCGCAGAAATTCCCTTTGATTTCATTCACCTCAAAGGAAATCACAAAAACAAGTACCGGATTTGAAGCAAAAGGAACGCTCGATATGCATGGTGTTCAGAAGGAAATCACCCTTCCTTTTACCTTTGAAAATAATGTATTCAAGGGAGGATTTTCGGTCAACCGGATGGATTACAACATCAACACTGCTGAGCCCAACCATGGCAGCCAGGTTATGAAGGTTGACATTGTGGTTCCGGTTTCAAAATAAACCAGATCATGTTTAAAAAGGATTTTATCCACGGAATAATTGCCGGCACATTGGCTTCAATTGCCGGCATTATTTATTCCCGTGTTTATTTTTTTGCCAACGAAGCCGACTTCTCCGCTTTAATAAACGTGGCCAGTATCATCGGGTTAAATCTGTCAGGTTCCATTTTGATTGCCGCCACCCATGCCATTCTTCTGAAACTGCTCAAAAAGAATGGCGAATTGGTTTTCAGCCTGATTCTTTCGGTTTTTTCCTTTGCACTCATCGTGGTGCCCATTTCCATTTCACTCCCGTTAACTGTAAAATTTCCGGAGCTATTTCCCGGTCTTGCTGTTCCCATGTTGTTTTTCCCAGCCATCGCCTGGTTTGCAATAAATCCGGTTTTTAATCATCCAGAGAAGTAGAAATATTCTTACCGATTTTGTACATTTAGTGATTCTTAACCTTTAAAAATCACCAAAACATGGAAAAGCTAGTTGCCTGTTGCGGCCTGGATTGCTCTACCTGCGATGCAAGAACTGCCACGATCAAAAATGATGATGAATTACGTGCCCAAACCGCTACAAAATGGAAAGTTGCCTTCAGTGCCGACATTACTCCTGAAATGATTAATTGCACGGGCTGCCGGGAACCTGGAGTGAAGTTTGCACATTGTGCTGAGTGTGAAATACGGAACTGTGTGACATCAAAAAGCTTTCAAACCTGTGCCGATTGTGACAAACTAATGGATTGCACACTTCTGGTAAATATACACCAATATGCCCCTGATGCACTGGAAAACCTTAAATCGCTAAATTAAGGGAATCTATTTTTCGGTACAATTCATAGTTTTCATCATCGAAACATACAAACCAGACCTGTTTGATTTGCACATTTCCGGCGAGAAATTTTCTTACCGCTTCATAAGCGATTTCAGCAGCTTTTCCCTTTGGAAACCCATAAACACCTGTGCTGATGTTCGGAAAGGCGATGGTTTCAATTTCGTTTTCAATAGCTATCGTTAACGAATTTGTGTATGCGTTTTCAAGCAATTGATTTTCATTACTATTCCCTCCATGCCAGACTGGTCCGACCGTATGGATCACAAATCTGGCCGGGAGATTGCCCCCGGTTGTAATGACCGCCTCACCAGTTTCGCAGCGGCCTTGCCAGGCAATGATATGGCGGCATTCTTACAAAATAGCAGGTCCACCGGCACGATGAATCGCTCCGTCCACACCACCGCCACCCATCAGCGATGAGTTGGCTGCATTCACAATCGCATCCACTTTGAGTTTGGTGATGTCTCCCTGTAACAGCTGGATCCGCTTCTTCATTTCAAATTGAATTTTCATTCAAAAATACGAAAGGCTACCCGAATCCGGACAGCCTTTCGTATTTAAAATGTTTCTAAAACGAAATGATTCGGGTAAACTCTTTATAAAATCTGGTTAAACTCCAATCGCTCATTATCAGGCCCAAGAATGTTGAAATATTTACATCCATTTTTCCAAAACGGAAGAAAAACCGGTCGCTCTTCTAGGATATGAAAAGGTGTTTCTTTTGCCGCAGCATAGGTATAGTCAATATCACTGACATCAAAAGTAATATGATCGATATGCCCGTCATTTCTGTTTCGTAATTCATCCAAATCATTTTCAGGAAGTTGATAAAGTTCAATGATGATATCTTCCAAATGCATCATCGTCATTTTACCTATCCCACCGTTGTGATCAAAATCGGAACTCGTCGCCTTTGTAAAGCCTAATTTTTGGTAAAAAGCTTCAGAAACGTTTAAGTTGGTAACTGGTATACCAATGTGTTGAAGATGATTGATTTTTATTTTCATTTTGCTTGATTTATTTTTTCGCCAGTTTCAAAGCTTCAGTAGTGGTGTAATATTTCACAATCATATTTGGCACTTCCCAATCGGGTAATTTCCCATCTTTCAGATATTTCAGGTAATCTTCGGTAACCTGTCCGAAGTGGGCTTCGTGACCAATTTTATACTGATCCGGAATCGCCACAGTCCAGGTTTTTTCGCCTGTTTTCTGAAGTTTCAATCCTGGATAGGCTGCCGATAAATCCTGCTCGATGGCTTTTTTCAGCACAGTTTCGAAAGCGGCCAGATTGCCTGGAGATTTGGCTTCGATGAATACAGTAGGTTTGAAGTTTTCATCCTTGCCCTGTTTGATTTGCACATCGCAGCGGGTACCTCGCATGACACTGAAATGCTGATCGCCGGCACCATCATGCGATTCAAAATTCCAGATAACCGAAACCCCCGATGTTTTGCCTTTCAGCTTCCAGAGGATTTCACCATTCGAATACACTTTCAGCTTGCCATCAGAAACATCCTTTTTCAGAAACTCCGGAAATTCTTTCAGCGAAGTGACCTTTTCGAACTGATCCGGACTCAAATCAGTGGTCCATCGTTTTGCCGAAATCATCTGTACATCCGATTTGCTCAGGATGACTTCAGGAAATCCGCAATACTGAACCAAATCGACCAAATGTGTGGTCACATCCACGATTCCTTCGCCCTGCTGAGTGGTATCAAAAAACCAGGCCGGACGTTTGAGCGCTGCACCAGAAACCATTTTGCAGAAGTTGTGCACGCTTTCCATTTCGATGGCTGGTTGTTCGGGCGTTCCGTCGATGAGTGTTCCGAAAACTTCAGGAATTTTGCTTAATTCCCGCTGGATGATGGTGGTGATTTCGTGGCGTTCGGTCATGATATCGTATAACAAAACTCCTTTCTCCGCTGCCGTTTTAAAAGTCTGCTCCAGCGCCGGGAAAGCTTCCGGAGTGATCACCATGGGTTTGTCGGCAAAAACATTGATTCCGGCTTCCACTGCCTTATGAATGTATTCGGTCTTTTTGGCGTTGTTTCCGGCCACCATCATCACATTTCCGGGTTTTTCAGCCAGCATTTTTTCGAGATAATCCGGTCCGGAAAAAACCTTTTCTTCCCAGGCAGTAGGCTTTTCTGGTCGCTTGTTGTAGGCTTCAATGCGGGCCAAATGCTGATTCAAATCGTCGCCATCCGGAGCAAATACATAAACGGTCGGATCGATTTGCGGATACATGGTTTTCTGGATCAACGCCGCATGGAAATGCCCCGGATCGAGCGTCATCAGCTTGACTTCACCTTTGGAGCCGGTAAACTTCGGATTGGCCTTTTCAGCGGCTTTTTGACCACCACCGGCACAAGCTGAAAAGAGAAACGAAAGAAGACCCATCTGGAGGATACTTTTATTCATGGATTTTAAAATTAGGTTTTGACAGGAACACTTGCGAAAATACAATTTTCCGGCACCTGTATTGCCAAAAATCGTTATTTCCTTCTAATATTCCCCACACCATATGGGAAACGTTCGGGACGACTCAGCATGGCATTGGCCTGATCATCATTTTCAAATCGTTCGGTACCCGGATTCCAGTTCAGTTTGCGGTTCAGTTTCATCGCAATGTGCGTAATCAGGCAAATGGTGCATGTGCGGTGACCAATTTCCGCTGGAGAGATTAGTTCCTTTTTGGTTTGAATGCATTCGAGCCAGTTGCCATGTTGTTCATCGCTTTTATAGAGATGAATTTCATCATTACCAATAACCGAATCCAGAATTTTCGGATCGCTGGCATCGAGGGCTTTAGCTTTCACTTTCGAAGTCGGATCACTGGCAGAAGCCACATAATCGCCACGCGAAACAAAAATCCAGCCTTCGGTTCCCTCATATCGAATTCCGTTGGGATAGCCACCGCTAGTGTACATAGTAATGCCGTTGGCATACTCGGCTTTGGCCATGAAATCGCCATGCACATTCCACAGTCCCGATTTTGGGAATTCAGCTACTGCCTGAATAGAGTTCGGACCGGTATACTCGGTATCCATTCCCCATGCAGCCGAATCGTAATGATGCTGCCCCCAGCCGGTAATCATTCCGGCGCCAAACTGTTCACGGCGCAACCATCCAGGACGATCGTATCCTTTTTGTGGATGCACACCAATTTCAGTATAGGGCACAAACGGGGTCTCACCCAGCCACATGTCGTAGTTGAAGCCTTTTGGCACAGGCATTTCAGCAGCTTCAGGTCCGGAAGGATCACCCGGCAAACCAATTTTTACGGTGTGCAAACGGCCAATGCGTCCATTCCGGACCAACTCGGCTGCAACCCGAAACTGAGAGGAAGAACGTTGCTGCGTTCCTACCTGAAGTGTAATTCCCTTTTCCTTCACGATGTTTGCCATGATCCGGCCTTCGGTAACGGTTAATGAAGTCGGTTTCTGGACATAAACATGTTTTCCGGCCAAAGCTGCTTCGATGGCTGGCTGGGCATGCCAGTGATCGGGTGTGCTGATCACCACGGCATCAATCTCTTTGTTCAGAAGCATTTCGCGATAATCGTCGTACATTTTTGCATTCACGTAATTATCCTGACCCGTTTTCTTTTGATAGAAATCGTCAACCAGTTTCTTCCCATCGGCCATCCGGTTTTTGTCGAGATCGCTTACTGCAATCATCCGTGCAACTTCATGCTGAAGGGTTCCGGGCATATCGTGACTTTGGGCAATACGGCCGCAACCAATTTGCCCGATGTTGATCTTGTTACTCGGTGCATTTTTACCCATCACCGACGATGGAATAATTGTTGGAACAACCATGGTTGCTGTTGCTCCAATCAACGAGGTTTGTAAAAATTTCCTTCTTTCCATGGTTTGTCTGTTTAGCTAGTTCTTCATTTTTAAAATCCACAAAATTCCACCGCGAAGGTGTTTCCTGAAGGTTTCATCCTGGTAGAATTCAGGATTGTGCCCCAGGGCAGAATACCATTGCCGGCCACCTTCAAATTCGTGACACCAGCACAGTGGAAAATAATTCCCGAAGGTTTCTCCCGGATATTCTTTCATTCCCTCATCTTTCACAGTCGTCAGATCGACAGCCAGCAACACATGAATATCAGGATTCAACTGATTGGAATAGTAGCATTCGTCTTCGATGGTCCAGCGTTTTGGCAAATCTTTGGCGGAAAGATTTTCCGGATCAACCACCACCACATCAAACTTCTGGTAAGGGGCATGACGTACAAATTTTCCTCCAACCAACGCCCAGTACCATGGCCATTCGCGTTCGGTAGCATTGGCCGAATGTAGGGCGCCGAATCCTTTTCCGCTCCGGCAGAAATCCTGAAATGCTTTCTTTTGGTCTTC
This sequence comes from Prolixibacteraceae bacterium, assembly GCA_025355875.1. GTDB lineage: Bacteria > Bacteroidota > Bacteroidia > Bacteroidales > Prolixibacteraceae > Aquipluma. The sequence goes on from JANXYV010000012.1 coordinate 11,198, forward strand.
CGTATCAAATCCCTCGTTGTTGCTGTTGCAGAAAAATAATGCATCATACTGCTTTAGATTTTCAGGAGTGAAAACAGAAGGATTGTCTGAAACATCTGTATCGATTTTTTCTGAAGCACAAATCTCCTGCAATGCATTGACACTGGAGGCAATGTTTTCGTGCACATAGCCTTTCCCGTTTTTGGTGTAAATCAGGATTTTCTTTTTGGCAGCTGATGCCGGCTGGAGAGCAATACACATAAGACAAATAAGGGTTATAACAATCTTTATTTTCTCCATATTAATCAAGTTTTATTAGTAACCCAGTTTATTGAAATCCGATTCCATTCCGTCCGAAAACTGGCTAAAACATTGCAATGCGTTTTCTCGCGGACGGTGTTTGTTTTTCATCGTTGACCCGGGGTGTCGTTCGTTCCTCTCTTACCCCGGGCTATTGATATTCTGCCCCTTAAGGGCAAAAAAAAAAACCAAAAAGCATTCACCAGGCTTTCTGTTTTGTTTACCTATTTAATCCGTATTTCCGGTGGATTGGCAAAAGCCTGCCAGTAATTTTCCGCTTCTTCCGGAGTCATTTTCCCGTCGAAAACAATCAATCGGTATTTCAAAGTATAGTCATTCCCTTTCTCAATTTTCCAGTCTTTGTGCCGGATGGGGCAAAACTCAAAGAAAAGATCGCCGCGTCCATTCTGGTCTTCCGGCCAGACGCGCATGGGTTCGGGGTGCATCCGGTTGGCAGGATAACTCAGAAATAATATCCCTGATCGCCCTTCTTTGGTTGATGATTCTCCCTCAACGATGCACCAGCGGGCATTGCTTCCGTCGGCATCCTTTCGGGTTTTTCCTTCCGAAGTCAGGACCGAACTGTTGTCTTTGTTCCATTTTTCGGTTGCCCGAAAACCAATTCCGCCACCATAACGGTAGGCCGCCAGCAAAATTCCTGAATCGAGTGGTGTATTCAAAGTGCTGGCGTAATCGAACATATACCGCTGATTATTTAGGTTCCATACACGAACATCGAATAATTCGTTTATGGCCACAGTATCACCGCCAGTTGCTCCAAAATTGATGTGCTCCTGATGCGATTTGAATCCGGTGTAAACTGGTCCCTCAACCTGTGAAATCATTCCTGCAAAACGAACGGTTCCTTCGCCTTTTGCCAAATTCCAAAAATCAACTTCGCGTTTGCCGATGAAAGTCAGTGTCCAGGGATTCCAGATCCCGTAATGATGGTAATGGTCAGGTGCCTGAATACGCGTCAGGACTTCTCCTCCGGGCGAATACAACGGATGGATAAAGGCCGAACGTTTGTAAAGCGGACTGACGCCTTTGGGCGGATTCACTGTTTCGATCTGGTAACTGAGAATCGGTTTTTCTCCTGAAAACAAATTGAGAGCGCCATCTTTCATCACTTCTTTTATGCCTGATTGAAAGGTTCGTGAATCGTTAACCTTCCGCAGAATAAAAGTGCGTTTGGTATTTTTAGGTGTTTGTCCGTTTAAAATAAACCAGATTTTCGCTCCTGAACCAGTTTCAATCTGAAATGGTACCGCTGTTTCTGTTTTTTCCCTGATTTCAAAAAGCGCCAGTTTCAGCGAATCGGTATTGTAATTCAATTGATCGATCGATAAGCTGAGCGGAAAATCCTGTCTATCAGTATTTCCGGCTGAAACTTCAAATTTCAGCAAATCCTGGGCTCCTCCATGCAATACAATCAGGAAGGCAAAAAGAAAGGTAACAAGTTTCATAGTTCTTTGGTTACGCGTTGCGGGTTGCGGATTCTTTTTTAACTCGGAACTCGTAACCCGAAACAATTGGTTTTATTTGTCCTCCAGCTTCTTTATCGCTTCAATAAACGCCTTCATATTTTCAGTCGGAACATTCTGAGGAACTCCGCCACCGCACGACCAGACAATTCCTTTCTTATCCTGAACTTCCGTCCACATTTCTACGGTTTTCTTTTTTACCTCTTCCGGAGAAGCAGCCATCAGCACATCGCGCGGAGGAAGATTTCCTAAAAGTGCAACTTCCGGTCCTGCCAGTTCACGAATTTCGTTGATCGAATGTTCGAAGCTAAAATTAAACAAATTAATCCCGATTTCTTTCAGGAAAGGCGTGCTGATCAATCCCTGCGCATCGTTATGGAAAAGCCGTATTTTGGTTTCGTAAGCTGCGAAAATCGGTGTCAGGTAAGGAACCACAAATTCGCGGCATTCATCTTCGCCAACAAAACCAACAATGTCGTCCAATACCAGAATACCTTCAATCGATGGGAACTGTTCTTTTTGGTACCTGAGCCAGTCGATGGTAAATTCGGTAATCACCTTCAGAAGTTGATGTGCTTCATCCGGATTCATCATCAAAGCCATCATAAATTCGGTAGTTCCCATCATGAACGAAGCGATATTCAGCGGTCCACGAGCAATGGCAAATTTGATTTCGTGCCCCATTTCGTGAATTTCCGGTTCAAATTCCTTCAGGCGTTGAATAATAAATGGCAAAAGCCCGTCGAGTCGTGGATTTGGCTTTTTGATTCCGGCAATGTCTTCAACCGAATGAATGGTTTTTTCGGCATGCGGCAGATTGCTTTCGTACCACACCTGCTTGGCTCCAAAAGCAGATGGCTCGCTGCACATGCCGTATTCCGACCAGAAGCCGGGAAGGAAAATGGCTTCTGGAAACGATTCAATGGCTTTCTTATTGGCTTCGAACCACTGTTTGCCACTGGCATAATAATCGAGGGTTGATATGCCTGCCCATCCGGGAAGCCAGGGACTGTCGACGATAAATGCCGCAGGTGCAGGTCCCTCATGCTTTCGGTTGACGACATCAACCAGCAGGTTCCACTGTTTGTTGGTCATGGTTTATGGGTGATATTAGATTTACAAATAGATTTACAGATGCACCTTTTTTACTAGCTACTGGTCGCTGGTTGCCAGTAACTGGAAAAACCAAAGGTATCTGTTCTATGGCATTTTTACCAGTATTATTTTAACCGCCAATTGTACTATTTTTGCCTGACTTCAAATCATCCTGCTATGAAAATCATGCACGAACAAGTGAGTTTTCCGCCCAATACGTTGCTTAAAGTCAAGTGGGACGATTTTCCGCATTTTACCTATCCCTGGCATTTTCACAGCGAATTCGAAATCGTCTATGTGCTGAAAAGTACCGGAAAAAGGTTTGTTGCTGATAGCTTTGAGTCGTTTGGAGAAGGCGATATTACGCTGATGGGAAGCAATTTGCCTCATTTCTGGAAAAGCGAAATGACCGATCAGAGCAAAATCCGGGTGAACGCCATTGTGGTACAGTTTCACCGCAGTTTTTTAAGCGATGCGATCAATACTTATCCCGAATTCCGGCGCATCAGAGAATTGTTGAGCCGGGCTGATCGCGGAATTCATTTTACCGGTTCATCCAGCGAAAAAATTGGCCGGATGCTGAAAAGGCTACTGGCGCTCAGTGGCCTGGGACGAATACTGTATTTCATCAAATTGCTCGATACGATGGCCCGGTCAGAAAATTACCGAATCCTGGCCAGCAAGGCTTACCAGTTGGAAGAGCACAAGGAACTCAACAACCGGCTCGATAAAATCATTCATTTTATCAATACCAACTACCGGCGGAAAATTACCCAGCAGGAAGTAGCGACCAAAATTGGAATGACCACGGCTGCATTTTGTCGCTATTTCAAGGAAAAGACGGGAAAAGGATTTATCTTTTTCATCAACGAGATGAGAATCGGCTTTGCCTGCAAACTGCTGATCGAAAACCGCCTTTCGATTTCACAAATCTGCTTCGAATGCGGATTTAATAACCTTTCGAATTTTAACCGAATGTTTAAGCGGCAAACTGGCACTACCCCGGGCGAATACCAGCTGCAATTCATCAGGGCAAGTGCCTGATACAGGAAAAAGAAAAAGGATATGTCGGAAGGGTTGATTGTTATGAATTGCCAGATTTTCTTTTTAGTCCTTCACTAATTCAATTCTTCAGTTCTTAGCTTGAAAAAATTCATAGATGAAGCCAATCCTTATTTCTACATTTACCGGCAACAACGAAAACATTTTTCACTATGGAATATTTTGAAAAGTACATCAGCGATAACCGCGACCGATTTCTTGACGAGCTTTTTGGATTGCTTCGCATTCCTTCGATCAGTTCGCTCGAAGCCAACAAACCCGACATGTACCGGGCTGCCGAATACTGGAAGCAAACCCTTCTACAGGCTGGAGCCGACCGGGCAGAGATCTATGAAACGCAAGGAAATCCGGTGACCTACGGAGAAAAAATCATGAATCCGAATAAGCCAACGGTTCTCATCTACGGGCACATGGATGTGATGCCGGTCGATCCGATTGAATTGTGGATAGTACCGCCGTTTGAACCGGAAATCCGCGACGAAAAAATCTGGGCCCGAGGCGCTGAAGACAATAAAGGTCAGAGTTTCATGCACGCAAAAGCATTTGAAATGATGGTCAAAACCAACACCCTGCCGTGCAATGTGAAATTCATGATTGAAGGCGAAGAGGAAATTGGCTCGCCGAACCTCGAAAAATGGTGCGAAGATCACAAAGAAATGCTGAAAGCCGATATCATCCTGGTATCTGACACTTCGATGATTGCCCGGGATACACCTTCCATCACTACCGGCTTGCGCGGACTGGCCTACTGGCAGGTGGAAGTGACCGGACCCAGCCGCGACCTGCATTCCGGATTGTTTGGCGGAGCTGTGGCCAATCCGATCAACGTGCTGGCAAAGATGATTGCCCAAATGACCGACGAAAATGGCAGGATTACCATTCCTGGATTCTATGATGATGTGGTGGAAGTTTCGGCTGAAGAACGTGCTTTGCTGGCTCAGGCTCCGTTTGATCTGGACAAATATATGAAGTCACTGGATATTGCCGAAGTTTCCGGAGAAATTGGCTACTCGACCACCGAACGTACCGGCATCCGCCCGACCTTCGATGTTTGCGGAATCTGGGGTGGCTACACCGGCGAAGGTGCAAAGACAGTGCTTCCGTCGAAGGCCTTTGCCAAAATCTCGAGTCGTTTGGTTCCCAATCAGGATCACACAAAAATAGAAATCCTGTTCAAGGAACATTTCGAGAAAATTGCTCCGTCCAGCGTCAGGGTGGAAGTCAATTACCTGCACGGAGGCTACGGATATGCCTGTCCGATTGATCTTCCGGCCTATCTCGCCGCCGAAAAAGCCTATCTCGATATTTATGGTAAACGACCGGTTCCCTTTCGCAGCGGCGGCAGTATCCCCATCATTTCCACGTTTGAGCAGGTGTTGGGGATCAAATCAATCCTGATGGGTTTTGGACTGGAATCGGATGCCATTCATTCGCCCAACGAGAACTTCCCGTTGGAGCAATTCTTCAATGGAATACGCACCATTCCTTTGTTCTACAAGTATTTTGCGGAGATTTTTTGAACCACAGAGCACACAGAGATAAAAGAGATTCCATTTCTCGAAGGAGGGATGGAATTTTAACTTATCAGTTATATTTGCTTTTAGCTTTAAACTATCACTCGTAATTGAATTCACAAAAGATATTTTAATTAATCCACTAATAGCATCTTTTTGACAGAAGAAAATCCATCACAAGTAAGCTTATAGAAATAAATACCTGGTTTCAATCCTGATCCATTGAAATTCACTGAATGATTCCCTTCCGATTTAAAAGAATTCTCAAGCAAACACACCTCCCGTCCATAAAGATCTGCTAACGATAGCCTAACAGCCCCTGGATGGTCTAATGAATAGCGAATCTGAGTCTCTGTGTGAAATGGATTCGGAGTATTCTGGCTTAGGTAATAATTCTGTTCTGAAAAAGAATTGTTGCTGCTTGTGGGTGCACTCCACTTGTTTATAAGAAAATCAACAAATTCAGTTGTTTTCGATGTTTGCTTTGAATCTGGCATTATCATTTCATCTGTTGTCTTTGCTAAATACTGAAAATAAAACTTAATCCCATCTTCCCGAAATAGTTGATGTACTTCCGTAGTTTTAGTCCAACCTGGTGATGTGGAAGTGACTGTGGTATAAGTAGTATCCTGATTACCAACTCTGTCAATAGTATACGAATTCGTTCCATCCGCGTAAGCATTCGGCGGGCAATCAACAACTTCTGATTTTGAAATCGTCTGGCAATTGCCGTCCTGACAATAAATAAGAAGTGAGTTACTTTGTCCTCCTCCGATTGGGGGCATCGCCAGGGTTGTAAAGGCAATATGCCTGTCTTTGGAGCCAATGGAAACATTAACTCTCTGGTCCGAATAATATTTTGTCGGCGATTCACAATACTTGGTTGTTACTGCATTCGCATATTCAGAGATATGTGATACTTCGTCGGTTCCCTGTCCAAATCTTCTCTCTGTAAATCCTTCCATCGTTTCTCCGATTACTTCTACATCAACCGATTTATTAGTGGTATATCTTCCGCCGCCCCATGATTTCATATCAAGAACTGCACTAAAAATACCCATGTTTCTTTTCACGGTTTCTGAATTGATTTTCGTGGGTATGGGTGTATCGGCTCCCAGTATTTGCTCAAATGAAGTCTTCTCTTCAAAACGGTAATTACCATCCACTATCCAATTGGGAGTATTCCCGACTTCAATGCGGGCGAGGGAACCACCCTCGTAAATAGTTTCAGGATTTTGTGTAGGATGCCTGAAAGGAAAACGACCGTCTATCTGGACCGTTCCGGCATCATTTCCTGCTGTATATTTGGCCGTACATTTACCCGATTCATCGGTAGTAAGTGTAGATTTATCAAAAGAGCCGGCATCAGCCATAATTTCGATTGCCCTGTTCTTTAAGGGAACATTGTCGCAATCCGTCAGGGTGAATTCAACATTTGTTGACTCACCGGGATTAATTTTCGTTTTTTCAGGAATAACCTTCATCGTTGGTTTTATCGCAAATGGTTCACCTCCATCCCGTTTCTTTTTTTCGAAATCGAGACAGGTTGTATAAAGTGGCGCAAAGTTGGAAGCTGCATTGTAGCCGGTTGTAATAGGATTAAAGTCTTTGGCAAAAGAGATATTGAATTCTTTCACCAGCTCTCTGGATCTGGCAGTTTCGAGTTTTAACTGCAGGTTATAATTTGAGCCACCTCCGGTAACTACTCCATAGATGATGTAGTTGCCGCTGGCAACTGAACCTGTAGCCGGCGGAATATTGGGATGACCAATACCGGATTTTATAGTTGTATTTATACTATCGGGTTCAGTAAAAAATGCTGCATCAAGTCTCCGGAAACAATCGGCTGTTGGATCTTTTTGAACATAGTTTCTGATACCGCCGGCAATATAAAAAAGATTGGTCCATTCGCGATAGGCCTTAAGTTGTTCGTTCACTGGCATTGAAGCATAATCTGGTTGTGGAATTTTCACTTCATTATCATAGATAATGATTACTCTTTCCTTGCATTCCGTGCAAGTTTGGGCTGAAGAATTTCTATATAAGAAGCTACAGCAGATTAGGGTAAGAAGTAGAACTTTTTTCATAGCACACCATCTTTAAATTGTTGATAATGTATATAGTAAAGTTAAGATAAATTAACTGAAACTTTTCAGATTTTCCCTAAAATTATCATCAACGATAAAAAAATAAATGGTTTGAAAATGGATTATATAAATGGTTAAAATGACAAAAATTGAAGCCTATATCTGGCAAAAACTACGGATCCAGATCTGGTAAGATAAAATCATCAGGTAAAATTAAACTAACCCGCAACCCGCAACATTTCTATCTGTCCAGCCACATCTTAAATTCCACCACCCGTTCGCGGGCAACAATGATGTCGGAATCGTCGATGCCATCGATTTTCAGGCGGAGGCGGGAATTGGTCCAGACCAGAATATTGGTGCAGGCCTCGATGGAAACGAGGTATTTGCGGTTGATGCGAAAGAACTTTCCCGGATTGAGCATGGGTTCCAACTCGTCGAGCGTATAGTCGATGCAATAGGTGTGTGAATCGCTGGTTCGCAGAAAACTGGCCTTTTCCTGGCTGTAAAAAACAAGAATTTCTTCAACCGGAATACTCCTGATCTTGTCTCCCACTTTCACCATGAACCTCGACTTCCAGGACTTATCTTCGGCTGGCCGACTCATAGCCAGCAGCTTCTCCAGTAACATTCCGGGTGAAAAATGCCTTGCTTTTTCGATGGCTTTTTGAAGCCGCTCTTCCTCGATAGGCTTCAGTAAATAGTCAATTCCGTTGGTCTGAAAGGCTTCGATGGCATAATGGTCGTAGGCGGTGGTAAAGATAATCGGGCAGTTGATCGCCACCTGTTTGTAAATTTCAAAACTCAGCCCGTCGGCCAATTGAATATCCGAAAAAATCAGGTCCGGTTCGGGATTGGTTTGCAGGTATTTTGCGCTGTCGCGCACCGACTCGAGCCGGGCCACCACCTTCATCGACGGCGCGACATTTGCAAGCAAGCGTTCCAGGTGATTGGCTGCACGGGTTTCATCCTCAAGAATAATCACTTTCATTTTGCTTGTGCTTTTAAAATGGGTACCCGAACCAGGTATCTTTCGTAGGTACTCAGGATTTTTATTGGTTTGTCGGAGAAGAAAGCATATTGCTGTGTGATGTTCCGCAGCCCGGTTTTCTTCGAGTCGTCGCCCGCACTTTTGAGTTGCATGTTATTTTCCACCTCCAGAAAATCGGTGGTTTTCCGGATCGTGATTTTTAATGGAAATGCCTCCGAAACTTCATTATGCTTCACTGCATTTTCAATTAAAAGTTGCAGCGTCATCGGGACAATATATTCCTCGGATGTTGCCTCAACCTCGATATCGATGCTGAGTTTATCTTCGAAGCGGGTTTTGAGCAGGAAGGTAAACGACCGGATGAAATCGAGCTCCTCCTGAAGCGGAACCAGTTCCTTGTCCCGGCTGTCGAGTACATACCTGAACAAGTCGCTCAACTGGCGGATAAACTTCACAGCCAGTGCCTGATCGTCGTAAACCAGATCGCTCAACACGTTCAGGCTGTTGAACAGGAAGTGTGGATTAATCTGGTTCCGGAGCGATTCATACTTGTAGGCAAGCATTTCGACTTTCAGCTTTTCAGCCTGTATAAATGATCTTTTCCAGGCCTGAAAAAATTCGACAACCGTATAAATCAGCGAAATGATGAACGAAATCAGGACGGTATACGGAATCGACGGTACAATCAAAGCCCATGATTTCGAAGGTGAAATGCCCATCCAGACAATAAAATTGAAAAACTGAATGAGAACAAAGGCGCTGATCGAATAGGCCAGGAAGGACAGCATCAGAAAGATCGTCTTTTTTGCCGGAGCTTCGATCCACAAAATCCTTACGTCAATGATCTGATTCACCCACCGCAAACCGGTCCATTGAGTGAAACTGATGCTGAAGGTCCAGCAAAAAGCAATCATCATCGATTTCCAGTCTTGCGTCGCTCCGTTCATGAATACGAACATCAGGAGGATACTCAGCCCGGCATTGGCCAGAAGGTAAATCAGTATATTTTCCGGCTTGGTCCCGAACCCGAATGACTTCATTTAAAATTTATTTTTATGCAGTTGATCGTTGGATAAAAGTAAAGATAAATCCGGTTTCTGAACGAATCCGGGAAAAGGAATCCGGAGTACAAAAAAAGAACCCCCGAAATGCTACCAGACAGCTTTTTCCTTAACTTATTGGCATCCTTTCACGATTCCCTCCACCTGGTCTTTTCCCCAGTTGGGATGAATGGGTGATTTGGGCTTGAATTCATCCCATTTGGCCAGCAATTCTTTGGCATCGGGGCAAAACGATTTTGGATCCAAACCCATATATGGCGCTGAACCCATGTCCATCTGAATTTTCATCAGTTTTGCCCGTGGATTGGCCGGATCAATCCCGAGCGCTTTACTGTTAGCCTGCTGGGATAGCCCGCTATATTGCTGTCCGCGTTCCATCGGATTGACCACCAGGCGACCAGTCAGATAGAAAGCCTGTAAAACATAGACTTCAGCTTCTCCCGGAGCCATTTCAGTCATTTTGGAAATTGCTTTTTCGGCGACATCGAGATAGGAGTCTTTTTTGGCGCCATCGCCTTGTTCAACAAAACTCATCAGGATGTAGCAATCTGCCTGGTAATACAAAGGCAGCCACTCGCCTTTTTCTGCATTGGCAATCATTTCGAACTTGTTGCCAAGGGACTGAAAGTCGTCGACGGTTTTGCAATTGGCAAACTCACCCAGGGTTTGTCCCATTTTCTGAACATACTCCGGATTTTGTGCCTTAGAAACTAAACTAACTAACACTACTGCAAGTAATAAAATGATCTTCTTCATGATAATTGTATTTAAGGATTAACGTTTATATTCATGCTTGTCATTTATAGTCATTAGGTCATTAGTGGTCATTCATTGGAGACTTCCTTTGTATGCGATTCACAACAATTGACGTAAAACAAATGACCATGAATGATTGATGTTTTCTGAACACTGCGACTGAATACTTATCACTTTGCTCATTCAATCTTATCCAACTGGTTGGCACTTCCTTTTCTCGTCAGCGTAATGAAACAGCCGAAGACAAAAAACCGGTCGGAACCTGGAAGGATGGCCGCGCTCTGGTAAACTCCCGATGCATCGGGAACAGTGGCATAGCTGCGTCCAAATTCATTTTTAAACCCGGTCAGATTGGTCACTGCTGCATACATGATCACATTCGTCCGGTACAAAAAACTCCAGCTCAAATCCAGGCTCCGGTAGGGTGGCATTTTCTCGCCATTGAACACCGTTGAATTCGGATTATTATACACCCGCGGCGACGAATACCTGAAATTGACACTGGCCAGCGACCTCAACCCTCCAAACCAATGTTTATAAACCATCGAAAAATTGTGTTTGCTTGCAAAGGTCGGAACTGCTTTTTCAGGGAAGTTACGATAATCGCGCCGGGTATCCAAATAGGAATACGAAATCCAGTAATCGCCGTTTTTGATGGTCTTTTTATCGCGCCAGAAGAAATCGAGTCCGCTGGCATAACCGCTTCCGGAGTTATCGTAGCTCGATGGCAGATAAAATTCGGGTCCATTCAATTTTACCAGCGATTTGTAATCTTTATAATAGAGTTCGGCCCGGATGGTACGGCTGTTTGCCGACGACTGAAAACTAAACGTATAGTGATCGGCCCGTTCGGGGCTCAGATGACTGGTGTACAGCAAATAGTCGTCGATCGGATTCTGGTAAAACCAGCCGTAGGCAGCCGAAAACTGACTTTTTCCTGAAATTTTGTAGGCAGCCGAAAAACGCGGCATGGCCCTGAAACTATTCAGGTAATCCGAATATTCCACCCGCCCGCCAATACGTGCCACGAACCGGGACGAAGCATAAATCTGAGCCTCGGTAAATCCGGAATAGTTGTGATTGGTAAAACGGTTGTCATGCTTTCCATCCGCGATTTCGGCATGTTGATCAAATGACTTGGAAACGAATTCTGCCCCAAATTTCAGGGCAAATTTCTCGGTAAGCTGAACCGACCAGTTGTTTTTCAGGTAAAACGCTTCGAGATATTTGTTGACCTTAGTCGGGTCGAAATGAATATCGTCGAGGTTATTGGTATACGAAAATGCAGCATTCGTGCCCCACTTTTCGCTCAGTTGCCCGTTCCACGAGGTATTTACAAACTGATTCTGATTCAAAAGCTGGAAATCTGCCGGTTTCGACTCCAGGGCAAGCGGATACTGCCCCAGGGTAAAATTGCTGTTATCGATTTTCGAATACAATTTAAGCATCCCCGATTTGCCTGTTTTTTGCCGGACGCTGATTTCTCCTGAAAGTGATTCCGGAGCCTTTTGCCAGTCGTAGTTTTGTTTGGCCAGGCTCATGTAGGGTGCCAGGTTGTTGTAAGTGACGGTTCCGGTAACGGCACCATTGCTCCACTTTTTTGTGCCCGAGGCGTCTAACCCGATGGACATGATTGAGAAGTCGAGCTGATCTTCGGCTGGGATGTCGTTGGTGCTGAGCAACAAAACTGAAGAAAGTGCCTGTCCGTATTCGGCCGAATACCCACCGGTGCTGAAAACCGTTCCTTTGAACATGAACGGATTGAACCTGCCCCGGGTTGCCAGGTTTGGAGCCGACGAATTGTAGGGAGTCGCTACCAGCGAACCGTCGATATAGGTTTGTGATTCTTCGCTGTCGCCACCTTTGACAAACAGGCGTCCCGATTCACCATTGATGGTTGTTCCCGGCAAGGATTGAAGCGCGCCGTAAACATCGCCGGCAGCACCGGCGGTGGTCATCATATCCAGCGGGGTAATGGTTACCGCTTGTTTTTTGTCGCTGGCCTCGAAGGTCCCGACATTGATGGTCACCGCATTCAACTGATTGAATTTTTCTTTCAACTGAATATTCAACCTGATGGTGTCGCCTTTCAGTTCTACTGGTTTCGAAAAAGGTTCGTACCCAAGGAGATTCACCAATAAAACAAGTTCACCGGTTTTATTGGTTTTAAACCGGAATTCACCCTTTGAATTGCTCGAAATCCCATCGTAAGTTCCTTTCAGGAAAACATTGACACCTGGCAGAGGTTCGCCCTTTTCCCCGGCTACTTTTCCGGTGACGACCGTCTGTGCGATGGAACTGGCTCCGATCAAAAAAAACAGGATATAGCTAACAATCATTTTCATGACCCAAAGCTGGAACTTTGCCCTCAGTTATCAAAAAAGAAGTCGATGAATTGTCGAAAAAGACAGATGAACTGTATGATTATCTGCTTTCCAAAAAAATCATCCAATGAACACCTGATTTTAATCGTCTTTTATCATATTTCAACAATCTATTAATCGATACTTAATTAAATACCAACAACGAAAGAACAACTTCGCCCCAAAACAGGAACTATGTTCTGGTACGAAGACGAAATCAGGAAACTCGAATCCAAACCGGTCCTTCCATCGCCGGAGAAAAAAAAGGTGCTTTTTTACGGAAGTTCATCTATCACCCAGTGGAACACGATTGAAGCTGATTTTTCCGAATTTTCGGTGATCAACCAGGGTTTTGGCGGATCTACCTTCGCGGCTTGCTGCTGGTTTTTCAAACGGGTAGTTCCTCCGCACAATCCGGATATCATCATACTGTATGCAGGCGACAACGATCTGGGGGATGGCCGACATCCCGAGGAAGTGTATTTCCTTTTTAAAAACATGATGGCTCTCATCCGCGAAAACTGTGGCCGGATACCGGTTGCCTACATTTCGGTCAAACCTTCGCTGGCGCGACTGCATCTCTATAATTCCATCGAATACACGAATTCCATCATCCGAAAAGAAATTGCTGAAAATTATCCGGATTGCACTTTTATCGATGTCTTCCCGACCATGCTGATGAACGGCGCAATCAATCACACCTTGTTTGAGCCTGATGGTCTGCATCTCAGCCGGAAAGGGTATCAGGTCTGGATCAGGGAACTGAAATCTCAATATCTCGATCAGTTTACGGTAAAACCCATTCAGGAAAATCTCACTTCAAAAATATCCAATACAGATGAACCGCGAATATCACCGATGGTATAGTCCAAATTTGCAGCGCGAAATGGAATTGCTGGTTTATGGTCATTCCGGAGCCAGGGTAATCCTTTTCCCGACCCGCACAGCCCGTTTTTACGATTACGAAAACTGGAATATTATTGAATCGCTCAAGCCACATCTTGAAAACGGCTGGCTACATATTTTTGCGCTCGACAGTATCGATCAGGAGAGTTTTTATTGTTTTTGGGCCCATCCGCAAGGCCGGATCCAACGACATATCCAATACGAAAATTACATTCTCAACGAGGTCATACCGATGACTGCCGCAAAAAATCCGAATCCTTTCCTGATGTCGGTAGGCTGCAGTATGGGCGCATACCACGCTACCAATATCGCCTTGCGACATCCCCAATTATTCAGCAAAATAGTAGCTTTAAGCGGCCGGTACGATCTGACCCTGAAACTGGGTATGTTCGATGATCTGTTCAGCGGGTATTACAGCAATACCATCTACTACAATTTGCCGAGCCATTATGTCCCCAACCTTCCTGAAGGCGAGCAACTGGATCGGATCAGGAACCTGAAAGTCACTATTGCCTGTGGCAAAGAAGATAGTTTTTATACCAACAACAGGCAGTTCAGCGAAACGTTGTGGGGAAAAGGGATTCCGCACGACTTTCAGGAATGGGACGGAATGGCCCACAAAGCAAAATACTGGCGACAGATGCTTCCTGCCTATTTGTAACCAGGACTGACTTCACGCTATTTCAGGACGATCCGTTTTCCGCCTTTCTGAACCGATTCGCGAATGGCATCGATAATGATCATGTCGCGCAAACCTTCTTCTCCAGGCGTTTTGCAAGGCCGTTTTTCGATGATAGACAGGCACATTTCATCCATTTGAGCAGCTTGCTGATTCATTTCAGGAAAGTCGAACGATTTGCCATCAGGAAGAAATCCGTGAATTCCACCATAACCGCTGAAAGGACGCAAACCATATTCACCTCGCTCAGCATTAATATTCAGGAAGTTGACATTGGCCGCAAGCGTGGTGGTACAATTTGCTACAATATTTCCCGGAAATTCGAGCTGGAAAGTAGTCGTTTCATCCACACCCTCAAAGACTTCGGGCGCAGTATTAAACATTTGGGCAGTAACAGCAACAGGCTCGAGACCAGTAGCATAACGCGCTGCCTGCAAAGGATACGGTCCCATGTCCATCATGGCGCCACCGCCGAATTTGCTTTTTGCTTTCCAATGATCGTTTGGCCGTTCCATCCTCCAGCCTGCCGATGCATGAACCATCGAAATATCCCCAAAAGGCTTGTCTTTGGCCATCTTCATGATGTGCTGGGTATACGGCTCATAGTGAAGCCGGTAGCCAATTGAAAGCGAAACGCCTGCCTTTTGACAGGCCGCAATCATTTCACGGCACTCAGCAGCATTCAAAGCCATGGGTTTTTCGCAAATAACCTGTTTCCCGGCCTTGGCGGCCCGGAGTACAAATTCTTTGTGCATGCTGTTGGGTAAAACAATATAAATCACATCGATAGCCGGATTTTTGGCAATTTCGTCGAAGTTCTGGTAATTGTAAATGTTCGTCTTCGGAATGTTGTATTTCTCTCCGTACTTTTTGGCTTTTTCCGGAGTGCCGGTTACCAAACCGGTAAGTTTCACATTCTGAGTTTTCTGCAGGGCAGGCATCAATTCATCGACTGAATAATAACCCAGACCTACCAGGGCAATGCCCAGTTTCTTGCTCTCGCCCAACGACCGGGCTGAAGAAATGAATGGAATTGAAGAGAGTCCGGTGGCAAGCGCTGCTGCCGACATCTGGGTCAGGAAAGTCCTGCGATTGAGATGGTTGTTCATAATCGTTTCAAATTAGGTTTATCCAAAGATAAAAGAAACGAAACATTAAATTGCAATTTTCATTTTTAAAGAGACTATTAACCGAGAAAAACAAAAGATTATCCGCTACGCGGAATTTGATTGACCAGTTACTACTGTTTTACAATACTTTATGCGGGGTATACAACAAAATTCCCTTTTAAAAAAATCGGTATAGGCGCTAAGACCACCCAACTTAAATTATTGATTGTGTGTATTTTAATTCAATGACAAACTCCAAATATCTTTACAAAATGCATTTCACTACCAAAAATCGAAACCCTGAAAAGGGTTGACTGTGAATAACCCCCAATGCAATTGGGGGGTAAGGATGCACTCAAGGAACCCGGAACCCCATAGGGGTTCAATCATAACACACTATAATTCAACCCTTACAGGGTTGTTTTGTGTGAGTGTTTCACATCCCCCGGTTACGTTTCACTTCACCAGGGGATATTCACAGTTAACTCCTTCGGAGTTAGAACTAAAATTTGACATCACAAATTTGGGCAGCTTAAAAAACTGTCCGAATAAAAAAATATCCACGAAGTGGTTGAATGTGAATAGCCCTGAACAAAACTCAGGAAAAAAATGAAGGTAATTTTCAGCAACCCTGCAAAGGGTTGAATTTTTTTACTTTGATATTCAACCCTTTGCAGGGTTGTTTGCCATTGCTGCCATTTTACCCCGGATTTCATCCGGGGCTATTGACATTAAATCCCTTCAGGATTTCAATGAGGATTCGCAATTGGAAAATAGATTTATCAGTTGGTGAATCTTATCGAACACCCCGGAAATTTCTCCGTAGGAGATTTTGTATGGTAGATAAATCAGCCCTCCGAATGCAGCTTACCTTGTAGAGGATAAACTAAAAAAATACATAAACCAAATCATTCCGTCAGATCGCCAATAACCGCACCGGTTGCCCTGATTAAATCTTCCGGATTAAGTTTGAGTTGCAAGCCACGCTGGCCGGCACTCACATAAATGCAGTCAAAAAGCTGACAGACTTCGTCGATGAAAATAGGATATGGCCTTTTCATTCCCAATGGAGAACAACCACCACGGATGTATCCGGTTAATCCCAGCAATTCCTTTTGATGGACCATTGCGCAGTTTTTGTTTTCGGAAATTTTGGCCGCTTTCTTTAAATCAACCTCAGCATTACCGGGAACTACACAAACAAAAACGCCTGTTTTATCGCCGCGGAGGACCAGCGTTTTGAAAATCTTCTCCACATCCTGACCGATTTTTTTTGCCAGTGTTGTGGCGCTCAGGTTGTTTTCATCTACCTCGTATTCGGCCAGTTCATATCCGATTCCGGCGGCATCGAGCAGGCGGGCAGCATTGGTCTTCTTCATGACAGCCTCCCCCAACCCCCTCCAAAAGAGGGGGCTTTCGCATCAGACTTCCGAATCATATACTTCAAGTTCGTTCTTAATACAATTTGTCCTCCAAGCCAATGATCACCGAAGTTTCATATGATTCTCCCGGAGCCAGTGAAACCGGATAATCAAAAGCATTGGTTGCTTCCACGCAAACAAAGGTTTCATAAGCATCTTCCGGCAAATCGTCCATCCGGGCACAGGCATCTTCGCCGGGATTCCATACGGTGGTCACCTTGCTTCCCGATTTCTCGGCCCGGATCCGACGGTTAAAGACATGATCCTCAATAATGACCTGCGATTCGGTATTCAGGTAATGACGGGTCAGTGGCTCGTGAATCTGCAACGGTTCTTCCTCCTGAATGCCATATTCTCCGGTCAGCTGGTTAAAATAGCTTCTTCCCTGAAGCCCCTCAATTGATAAATTGTCGAGGGCCGACAATCCAAAATAGCTATGAAGGGCGCAACCATATTCAAACGGTTCGTCCGAAGTATTCGTCACGTTCAGGCTGACGACCAGGGTGAGACCCACGGTAATAGTGAGTTCGGCGCAAAAATCGTACGGCCAAAGTTCTTTGGTTTCTTCCGAAGAATTCAGTCGCAGTTTCACGACCGTTTCGCCTGAAGGTTTGGTCGCTGTTCCGAAAACGTCCCAATACATCAGCCGGGCAAATCCGTGCTGGGGCTTCTCCGGATCGGTTTTGTGCGGGCCAAACCATGGAAAACAAACCGGAATCCCGCCACGGATGGCTTTTCCTTCTTCAAAAAAGCTATCCGGACTCATCCAGAGCAGATCCATCGAACTCCGCGGCCTGAAGGAGGTGATCTGTCCGCCATACAGGCAAATATCGGCATCGCCCAGTTTGTTCGAAACGGTGACAAACACCAGTTCATTTTCGAGTTCGGCGAACCCAAGTTCCCCTTCAATGCTGAACTTTTCGTCCAGTTCGTCAATGTCAATCATGAGAATTATAAATTATAAATTGAAAAGCCAAGCCACCAATACACTAAAAAATAGAAGTTTACCCATATTCACAAAATTCTATAGAACCATCCTCTTTATTTCCATCTCACATCTTTGGTACATTAAAAATTCCTGAGAACCGGGTTTTGGTTTTTAAAACCTGAAGGGTTGTCATGATTAAAGCAAGTGTTTGATAATGCTGTCTTAAACCACGAAGTGGTGACATAATCTTTCATGCCTTCCTGCCCGCGGCAGGCGGGCGGTATTTTTAACTCCTTCTCATCCAGATTTTCTACCATCCTATCATGCCTTCGGCATTAAAGTCTATATTTTCCTGCGCAAGGTAAGAATCATTTTTAACAGATAAAAAACCGTTTCGAAGGAAATCGCCGAAATCCAAAACATTCAGGACGAAAAACGGTTATTACATTGAACGAACAATAAATGAAGAAAATGAAGGTTACCAAATACTTGGAACAGCCCGTCAATCCAAACCCCCATGGCGTTGACGTGCGAAAATTGTACGACAAGGAATCGGCCCAGGTGATGCACATTACCCTGCAGCCCGGCGAGGCACTGAAACCTCACAAAACCCCGGTCGACGTGTTTTTTGTGGTGCTCGAAGGAACTCCGACCATTTTGGTCGGTGAAGAAGAATTGGTTTGCGAAAAGGATGAATTGATTGAAAGTCCGGCGCACATCGTTCACAACCTATCCAATGCAGCCCTGAATATTGCCCGTATTTTGGTGGTGAAAGCGCCCCGGCCAACGACTCTGTCACGAGTTTTGTAGGTCTGTTCGTAATCTGAATAATCTATTTTGCCACGAAGGCATGAAGACTCAAAGCTCCACTAGGAATATACAACAGAGATTCAATGCTTTGGGCATCTTGGGGCTTGGTAGCTGGTAAAATTTTAATGCGGGAAATGTGATACTGCACCTCAACTCAGGATCGGACTCCAAGTCGGCCCCGGAGTAATGGCAAAAAGAAGTTTTAGATTATTTGCTGTCCAGATAAAGTGTATCTGGACAAAGATCAGCGCCATTAGCCCATTGGATACTTCCCAAAAATGGTTTAAGTACTGGAAATGAAATAATGTCGTATAATTTGGTTTGCAATTCTGACTCACCCCCATCACACCTTCGGTGTTCTGCCCCCTCTCTTCGCGAAGAGAGGGGGGAAGGCCGATTTATCGGACTTCGGGGTGAGTAATATAAAACACGACAGTAAATTATTCCTATTACTTAACAGAATTGAATAAGCTTAAATCCTTTAATTCACCAAAAATGCCAATTGCTAAATATGGTTTGACATCAAAATGTCTTATTTCTCCGTTGCTAAACGAAATTAAAAGAAGAAAATCATTTTCAGGTTTTACATTGGTCACTGTTGGATTCATAGGATTATCACTTTAATGGATCGATCTTGAAAATAACCAGTTTCCTTTATACCTTCAGGTCAATGATCAAGTTCAAATTCTCTTCTCAGAACCTAACTCCAGGTCAGACCCAGAGTAATGGCAATTCTTCTACCAAAGTGCAGTGTTTTTCAATGCTTCTCTGAGGGCAGGATCCTTTTCAGCAGCGGATTTCAGAGCTTTGATGATCCGTTCAGTTTTATTTTCAACCGGGGCGAGAGTGGTACGGCGGTCATAGATAATAAACCCAATCAATCCAAAAATTGACATTAAAACCAGACCGAAACCCCACCTGAAATAGCTGTCGAACTTATCTTCAAGCCGGTTAATCTGAGTCTGAAAGTTATCCATCCGCTTGTCTAAAGCATCGACTTTGGCTTCAAGTGTTTCCATGCGGGCCTCAGTACGGACAGCACGATCCCGGTCTGCCAGAGTATAAGGAACAGTTACCTGAGATTCCTGGGCGTTCAACCCGGAAATTAGAAGTAAAGCAGCGATAAAAATGAAGAATCGTTTCATTGCCTGATATTTAATACGAAGGTAAGAAAAAATTTGCAATTCTATTATTTACAATTTACAAGGGGGTACGACAAAATTCCATTTTTGAAAAATTAACCATAAAGTGGTTGAATGTGAATAGCCCAGGGCTTCGGCTTGAGCTCAGCCGAACGGTGAAACTCGTGGGGTACGGGAAAGATAGGTTTTGTAATCCTGCAAAGGGTTGAATTTGTTTGTTTTTTACATTCAACCCTTTGCCGGGTTGCTGTTCATTATCATTATTTTACACCGGATTTCATTCAGGGCTATTGACATAAAATCCCTTCAGGATTTAAAAAAATATTTGTCTGCTGAATAGCTGAAATTATCCATTTGGGAATTTTGTAGCACACCCCTTTCCTATCAATCCCATAGGGATGGTTCATGTTGTAAACCACCGATTTATCGGTGGGGACATACAACCGTGCAGTTCTGCTCAGAGCCCGACCCGAAGTCGGCCCCGGAGTAGTGATAAGCGGACCCACGGCACCTATACCCGCAAAAAACCGCACAACCGCTCGATTTCTTTACGCGAATATTCTCCTTTTGAACCCTTTATTTCCGATAATGGAACAATCTTTCTGTGCTCATCGTCAACTGCGAAGAGCACATACCCTATGTCCGCAAGTTAACATTCGCTGTTTGTATATTAAATAAACCGACGTATACATCTGGTAATCAGCCAAAAAAAACACTTCATTTATTTTTGGGATCAGCCGATTTGTGTTATATTTACTTACTGAACTTTCAGGTTTATTCCAGCACAGTCGAAACCGGTGAAGGTTTGGCAGCCATTTTGCATTTCGTAACGGTTGCGATGGCTTTCATCCTGAATTGCAAAAATATACACGAGTACGACTTGAACGGATGGAAAGGAAAGTCGCATAAAAAACGACCTGCGCGAATGTCGGATGATCAACGTTTATCTTGAGGATTTGAAAGGATTAACTTGTTCGTGATCGGTCGGTCGTAACACAGCCGGTGGATGGATTTCAATTCATTGCCCCGGCCACCGAAATTTGGAATTATTGGATTTGCAGCATATATGAACCACCATCAGGAAATAATAACTTGCTTATTATGTCTTGTCATTTACGTCGCCCCATGGGATAAATCCCTCCGGAGCCGGCGAAATGATCGGTGTCATCTATATTCAAATCCCTTCAGAGCTTTTAATTCCTTTTTCCTGATTCCTTTTTCCAATTTTTTTTCCTCTATACAATCAAACGGGCAGTATCCGCGATTAGTACAAAAAGTCTCCGGTTTATTTGCATCCACCAATCTTTCTTCCCTTACGTTCTGCAAATCCAATAGGGAGAGAACACGAACCGATGCCGTCCGTGCCGATGGTTTTTCTTCGCTGGTTCATCAGGAAGAAGCAAGTCCAAAACAGGATTCGTTTGTTTCTGGTCCGGATTTACTGCTGCGTTTGATTTGTAAACCTCTCCTGACCCTGGGACTGCTCCTGATTTTTGCTGACTTCACCCAGGCCATTTCAATCAAATCTACCGCCACCGGTGGAAACTGGAGTAACCCAACCACCTGGGTGGGAGGAGATGTTCCTTTGGCTGGCGATGAAGTAACCATTGCTGATGGGGCCATTGTAACCATCGATACGGATATTCCGGCGTTACTTTCCTTGTCTATCGGGCAATTTTCATCGGGTACTTTGCAATTCGAAGCCGAAGCTGCACGGACTTTAACGATTGCCGGAATTCTGACCATCAAGCCGGGCAGTGTTTTCCGGAGCGCACCCTCAGGCTCCGCCAGCGCCGTGACCGACCATTCGCTGGTGGTGAACGGAAGTATTATCAACAACGGAATCCTCAATTTCAGTGCACCGGCCGGTGCAGGAGGAACCACGGCCAATGCTTCAGGCGCCGGAATCACTTTTACCGGAGCTTCGAATGCAACCTTCGATTGTTCGTCGGCAAGTCTGACTAATTTAAGGCAAACGAACGGAATCATCCTGAACAAAGGAACCTCAGCAACCTCGGTGCTTTCATTCGCACCCGGAAAGTCATTCCAGGTTTTATCGGATGGCACTCCGGCAGCAAAAGGATTCCTTTCGATCCTCAACGGAACTTTTAATATCATCGGGTCGAATACCTTTCACAATCCGGTATTCGACACCAATGGAAGCTACACGATTCCGGCTACAGGTGGTCTTTGGCTTGGAAATCAGAATGCCACGATCGCCGGGATGGATGGAACCGCGACCATTCTGGGAGAACTGAAAATTTCGAACGGGACCTGCCAGGTCGGCATTTCCGGTAATAACTCATCCGGAATAGTCAATCATGGCCAGTTCCGGATGTCGGGCGGGAACCTGGACATTGCCGGGAAGTTCAGTTTGGAAGATGGAGCATGCACCATTTCCGGAGGAAAAATCAACCTGGCCACCAAAGGTTTTACGGCTGATCATGAGCCCACTTTCAACGTTTCACCGCAGGCCAGCCTGCAGATTTACGGAAACCCGGTCATCACGATTGAAGAACCTGCCGCTGACCAATCCGACGATCTACGGATACTGGCCGGTACCGGGAAAAAATCCATCCGGGGTGGGAACTTCCGGATGGGAACGGCTACGACCCCGGCAGCGAGCACGTTCTATGTGAACAGCGAAATCCAGATCGCTAAAATTACCGTCTTCGACGAATGTTCCATGCGGATGGTCGATACCTCCCAAGATCCGGCGATTAACCTAAAAAACGGCTTTGTTTCGAAGCTTGATTTTGAGAACGGCAGTTTTGCACTCACCGCTCCGGATAACAAAATGTTGTTTTGCAAAGGCGAAATACCTGCACCATACATGAGTTTGCAATCGTTTATCGACGGTGGGGGCAAAGCCAGCCGGAATTGCACACTCATCCCATCCAGCTTTCAGCTGCTCGATGAAACCCAAAGCGGCAGCGATTGCCCATACACGATTACACGAAACTATCAGGTAAGCAACATATTCGGGAGCGTTGGCACCGCCAGGCACCGCATTTTTGTTGAAGCCGAAACCACGCCTGCTCCCGAGACAAAGGTAGTGTTGAAATCGGCGGCGGGGATAATGGCACAAACATCTCAATCATTTACGACATCAGGTAATTGGATTTGCCCCGCTGGTGTTACCAGTATTATAGTAGAATGCTGGGGTAGCGGCGGCGGCGGAGCGGGTGATGCCTCCTCCGGAGGTTGGGGAAATGGCGGCGGTGGCGGTGGTGCTTATGCCAAAATAAATTCATTTACAGTTGTTCCAGGAATTAGTTATTCTTTTAATGTTGGAGCAGCAGGGGCTGGTGGAGCTGCTGGTAATAATCCTGGTGGAAGCGGAGGTACAACCTCCTTTAACACTTCCACTTGTATTGCAGTAGGCGGTGCTGGTGGTCAGGTTAACAATAGCGGAAGTGCAGGCGGCACTGGTGGTGCCGGTGGCTTGTCAAGTAGCTCAACTGGCGATGTCAAATATAATGGAGGAAATGGTGCTGCAGGTAGCAATTCGGGTGGTGGTGGTGGAGGCTCATCGGCTGGAACAGGAATTAATGGTAATAACGCAACAGGTTTAACTGCAGGTACAGCAGTAACAGGAGGGGGTGCTGGTGGCAACGGACAGAATAACAACCCAGGCATATCAGGAACCGCCCCAGGCGGTGGTGGTGGTGGAGCTGAATATAGTGGTGCGAATGAGCAGGGGGGTGCTGGTGCTCTTGGTCAGGTAATAATTACTTGGGATATTCCAGCAGGATATTGTTCTGGAAATGCGGTGACGGTTCTGAGTTCAAATGGAGTAACTAACACTGGTAATGCAACTGGCTCTTCAGATGCACAAGGAGTTGATCTAAATGAAAGGACTGATCTACTGACACTTGATCTAACTGGCGGTGATTTGCTTACTTCAGGAGGTTCTTTAACTGTCGCATGGGGTAGATTCAACAATAATCCGGCAAATATAACTGTGGAATTTTCTACTGATGCCGTAACATGGAGTGCACCTGTCACATATACATTAGCCGGCAATAGTGGCTGGGCAAATCAAAATATTACTTTTAATATTAACACCAGATATATTCGCTTTGGAAAAACAGTTGCAAATGAACGAATAGTAACTGTTGATGCGGTATCTTTTAACACTCCTTGTGCACCGCCTTGTACGTTGCCACAGGGAAGCTTAGCTGCAAACGGTCCATTCTGTGCAACCGGTGCAGGTCAATTGACATGGACAGCTACTGCCGGAACAGGACCATATACCGTTGTTTATAACGATGGCACCGCAAACCGTACTGCAAACAATGTAACCAGCGGAACTGCATTTGCAACTTTCAGCACACCAGTGGTCAGCACTACAACCTACACGCTGGTTTCAGTTACCGATGCTGGTGGGTGTGCCAGAAGCAGCGGTTTTACCGGGGGGTCAGCTACGATTACGGTCAATCCAATACCAACAGTGACCAATTCACCACTGACACAAACCATCTGTTCGGGTGGAAACACTACTCTGGTTACACTGACTTCCGGTGTTACAGGGACAACTTTTGCATGGACTGCATCGGCAACGGCTGGCGTTTCAGGGTTCACGGCAAGCGGTATCGGTACAATCCCGGTTCAGACAATATCTACAACCGGAACCGCCCAGGGGACTGTCACCTATGTAATTACTCCGACAGCAACCGGGTGTCCGGGTTCAGTAACCAATTACACCGTGTTGGTCAATCCAAAACCAACAGTGACCAATTCACCACTGACTCAAACCATCTGTTCAGGAGGCTCAACAACCATTGTCACGCTTACTTCCGGTATTGCAGGGACAACTTTTTCATGGACTGCCTCGGCAACGGCTGGTGTTTCAGGGTTCACTGCAAGCGGTACCAGTACGATTCCGGTTCAGACAATATCTACAACTGGCACCACACAGGGGACTGTCACCTATGTAATTACTCCGACAGCAACCGGGTGTCCGGGTTCAGTAACCAATTACACCGTGTTGGTCAATCCAAAACCAACAGTGACCAATTCACCACTGACTCAAAC
>JANXYV010000093.1 GCA_025355875.1 Prolixibacteraceae bacterium
TTTTGTCCTTTAAAATCTAATACCGAGTTTTGTGTAAGCATAAGTCTTTGAGTTTTATTGGTTAATTGCCTAATCAAAAATAATACTCTTTAGACTTATGCTACTCTAGCAAAAGTGCACATTACAAACATAGGGACTTAAAATCAGAATCATGGTAAAATTTCGTCTTCCGAAAGGATTATTCTTGCAAATCTTCTTATGCTTCAATATTTTAATTGGTTTCGCACAGAGAAACCCAATAGAAGTGACTCATTACGTTTTTCCGGAATTTACCAAAGGCATTGTTTTAATGAAAACAGGAATACGAAACGAATCATTACTAAATTACAATTCGTTGACTAAAGAAATGATCTTCCTGAAAAATACGACAAAGTTGGCTCTTGGTCAGTTGGAAACAATTGATACGGTTTATATTCTTAACCGCAAATTCATTCCCCAACACGACCATTTTATTGAACTCATCTATAAATCGAAGTATTCCCTTTTTGTTGATCATAAATGCAAGTTAAAAGATCCGGGCAAACCTGCCGGATACGGTGGAACATCACAAACTTCAGCAATTTCAACCTATTCCACTTTTTTCTCAGGAGGTAGGGCATATGAAATGAAGTTGCCTGAAGGATACGAAACCCAGTCTTCGGTTGAGTATTGGCTTGATAAGGATGGAAAGATGAACAAGTTTTTGAGCATCCGTCAGTTGTCGAAATTATTCGATGAAAAGGAAAGCCTATTTAAAGCATACACTAAGAAAAACGATGTGGATTACGACAATCAAAACAGTATTGTTGAGTTGCTTAAATATTTACAGGCCAACTGAAATCATTTATTCTATCCGGGAATGAATTACTGAAGATACATATCTGCCAGATCTTCGAAGGCAGTTCGGTTAGGCCACTGCTGATCGAAGGCATCACCGGCAATTTTTTCTATTCGCCCCTTGAAATCAGTCAGAATTCCTTTTTCTGAAACAAACCTCAAGGCCTCATCAAACGATTTGTAAAGGCTGGTATAAAAAGATTCCTGGCGAATTAGATGTTCTCCTGAAAAGCTTTGGGCAATTTCGATATTGAAAAGCATTACGTCAGCAAGTAACGACGAATCGGCATCAAGTAAAATGAGCTTTTTGATCCACTTTTGGGCAACCGATCGCCTCAACTTGGCCCTCCGGCTCCCTACCGGATAATACTCCTTGCTGATCTGAAAACGGCACTGCTCCATCAGTTCGTTTTCCCTCGGATTAAACGCAAAGTCATAATATTCCTTGACATCTTTGAACCGGTTATAGATCTCCGCAATTTGCTCCTCCAATTGTTCTTTGGTTAATGATTTCAGATATTTTCGGAGTTCGCGCTTGCTCATTGGAATAGTGGAATCGTATCAGGCAATGTTTGTAAAGACCGACTGTACATCGTCGTCATCTTCCATTTTATCAATCATTTTTTCAATGTCGGTCAATTGTTCTTCGGTAAATTCAACCGGAGTATTCGGAATCCGCTGCAGGTTCGCTTTGCTTACTTCAATTTTCAAAGCTTCCAGCGCATGCGACATCATGCCAAAATTGGTGTAATCGGCATGAACATAGATAATCCCTTCATTTTCTTCAATTTCTTCGAGACCGGCATCGATCAGTTCCAATTCCAGATCTTCAATGTTCATACCGTCTTTTTTATGGAACTCGAAAACCGCCTTTCGCGAAAACATGAATTCGAGTGAACCGGTTGGCACAAGTGCACCACCAGCTTTATTGAAATACATTTTTACATTGGCGACAGTACGGGTAGGATTGTCGGTCGCACATTCAATAAAAATCAAAACACCATGAGGTCCTTTTCCTTCATAGTTAACTTCAACAAAATTTTCTGCATCTTTTCCTGATGCCCTTTTGATGGCCGCCTCGATATTGTCTTTTGGCATATTCTGAGCCTTGGCATTCTGAATGGCAGTGCGCAGTTTTGCATTCATTTCCGGATCAGGTACACCTTCACGTGCAGCAACAGTGATCGCTTTTCCCAGCTTTGGAAATGTACGCGACATTTTATCCCAGCGTTTTTCTTTGGATGCTCTTCGGTATTCGAACGCTCTTCCCATATCAATCGGTTTTTAAGGTTACAATTCAAAATTTTTAACGGCACAAAAGTACAAATTGCATTGCTTTTTCCCGAATGAATCCCGGAAATAAATGCGCCCGATTTTTGGTTCTAAGATAATTCGGGTAATCAGGTCATTAGCAGATATTCAAAAGTTATTGTTGACAAAGTTTTTGTACTTTTGCCAAACTTGTACTAATTGCATACTATGACATTTGATGAATTTGGCCTGAACGAGAAAATATTGGAAGCGATTTCGTACATGGGCTATGAAAAAGCTTCTGAAATACAAGAGCTTACTATTCCTGCAATATTAGACGGACACGATATTCTGGCCTGTGCACAAACAGGTACCGGGAAAACGGCGGCATTTATGTTGCCTATTCTGGATCATCTGGCAGCTGCTGACAACCACGATTTGAGTACCCTAGTGGTGGTTCCCACTCGTGAACTTGCGATTCAGATCAACCAGCAAATACAAGGTTTTGCCTATTTCCTGAACATCAATTCTGTAACTGTTTACGGCGGACGTGATGGTTCTGATTGGGATGCTGAAAGCAAAGCCCTGACCAAAGGCACCAACATTATTGTTGCTACGCCAGGGAAACTGATCTCTCACCTGAACCTTGGATATGTGCAGTTCGACAAGATTAAACATCTGGTATTGGATGAAGCCGACCGAATGCTGGATATCGGTTTTTATGACGATCTGATGCGAATTTTAAGCTATGTTCCCGATAACCGGCAAACATTAATGTTCTCGGCAACGATGCCTCAAAAAATCAGGGAACTGGCATCCAAAATATTAAAGAATCCGGTAGAATTCAGCACGGCAGTTTCCAAGCCTGCTGAAGGTGTTCTTCAGGCAGCGTATGTGGTTCACGAAAACCAAAAGATTCCGGTCATCAATAGCCTCATCTCCAACAAACCCGATCTGGACAGTATTCTGGTCTTTAGTTCGACCAAAAGAAAAGTGACTGAAATTGTGAAAAGCTTAAAAAGAGCGGGAAATTCGGTGGAGGGCATTTCATCGGATCTGGAACAAAAAGAACGCGAAGACGTTCTGATGCGTTTTCGCTCCCGCCGGACGAGGGTTTTGGTGGCTACTGATGTTTTAAGTCGGGGCATCGATATTAAAGATATAAACCTGATCATCAATTTTGACGTTCCTGGATCGGCAGAAGATTATGTGCACCGCGTTGGAAGAACGGCCCGTGCTGATAAAACAGGCATTGCCATCAGTTTTATCAACGAGCAGGATATGGAAAAATTTGACCGGATCGAGAAGCTCATCGAGATGGAGGTATTAAAGATACCTGTTCCTCCTGAATTGGGTGAAGGGCCGGTTTACAAAGTCCGCCCTCAGCGCAGGGGTGGTCGTCCTCAGGGAAAACGAAATTTTTCTTCTGGAAGGAACCCAAAGCAATAGCAAATATGTTTTCCTTCTTTAAAAATATTGACAACGTTAACCACAAACCAACTTTTGGGGCTTTAAAAATCCTGAAGTACATTGGACCAGGCTTGTTGGTAACAGTTGGCTTTATTGATCCCGGTAATTGGGCCTCGAACATTGCCGCAGGTTCCGATTTTGGATTTACCTTGCTCTGGATGGTCACTTTGTCAACCATCATGCTCATCATTCTTCAGCACAATGTAGCCCACCTGGGTATTGCAACCGGATTGTGTCTTTCCGAAGCGGCCACTAGGTATTTGCCTCCTTGGACTTCACGCACCATTCTTGGTTCTGCCATGCTCGCATCAGTTTCCACTTCATTGGCCGAAATTCTGGGTGGAGCCATTGCTCTTCAAATGCTTTTCAAGATTCCAATTCCAGCATCAGCCATCCTGGTGGTTATTTTTGTCGGAATCATGCTTTTTACCAATTCATACGCTCTCATTGAAAAAATCATCATTGCCTTTGTATCCATCATCGGTTTATCATTTCTCTATGAATTGAGTTTGGTGAATGTCGATTGGGTTCAGGCCGGAATTTGCTGGGTGGTTCCTTCAATTCCTGAAGGTTCGATTCTGATTGTAATGAGTGTTTTGGGTGCGGTAGTAATGCCTCACAATCTTTTTTTGCATTCCGAAATCATTCAAAGCCGCCAGTGGAACCTCGAAAATGATGAAATAATCAAAAAACAGCTTGATTATGAATTTGTTGACACTTTAGTTTCGATGCTGATTGGTTGGGCGATAAACAGCGCCATGATCATATTGGCTGCTTCAACATTTCATTCAGGCGGAGCGAAGGTGGAGGAGTTGCAGCAGGCACAATCGATGCTTGGTCCCCTTTTAGGCAACCATGCGGGTGTGGTTTTTGCCATCGCTTTACTTTTCGCCGGAATTGCCAGTTCAATTACTTCAGGAATGGCTGGAGGAAGTATCTTCTCCGGCCTTTTCAGCGAACCTTATGATATCAAAGACAATCACAGCCGTTTGGGAATTGGTCTATCACTGATCACTGCTTTGCTACTGATTTTTGTAATAGGGAATCCGTTTAAAGCGCTGATAATTTCCCAAATGGTTTTGAGCATTCAGCTACCTTTTACCATTTTTCTCCAGATATACCTAACCGCTTCGACCAAGGTCATGGGCAAGTATGTGAATACCAGATTTACCACCGCAATAATGCTTTTCGTTGGTGCAATTGTCACATTCCTGAACATCTTACTTTTCATTAGTTTTTTCTGAAACTGTTAAAAATTGAGGTTCAGACTCATCCGTACCCTCCTTTCAAATTGAATTTCAAGCTATTTCCTACCCGAAATCTGGTAAAACAAACTCAATTCGTGTTCCTGATGTTTTGTTGATAAGCCGGAAAAAATCATTTCCGGAATCATTGAAACCTTCATCTGACAAAGATTATAGACTGAAATTCGATGTGAACAATTGTTGATAACCGTCAATGATTCTGCGTTTATTTAAACTTCGAAAAATACTTGCATGAAGGGTATCTGATGTTGTATCTTTATTTCATCAGACGAGCGATAAAAAGCTGCTCGGAAGGAATGGAGAAGGGATCCAGTTTTTAACTGAACTGGAAAACGGATCATCCGGATCTTTGGATCTGCATTCTGAAAGAGTTGAAGTTGGAACCGGAAGCTTGCTTTCAAAGTTCATCAACCATCAAATTGACCGTCAAAAGTTCATTCGAATGTTGATTCAGGAAAAGGAAAGATTGGAGGGAATTTAGGTTTCGGAAGATCAATCGGAGTGTAAAAAATCGTCTTCGGGCGGTGAAATACTTCTTACCGGAACACTGATCGAAAGATCGGTAAAAGGTGACTTTACCGGGAACTTCGTCCGTGAAGTGCGATTCGAAAGGATCAATCGGGCGGACGACCTGAAGAGTTGGCTGTAAAAGGCGAATTCGGAAGGTAATGGGCTGGATGAAAAAGCTGAAAGGCCGGATCGGAAAGCCAGCTTTAATAACCGTAGTCTGGCACTGAGGCGAAACCTTCGGGTCAAACCAAAAGTGAATGGGAACTTTCTTAACGGATTGTTCCCATTCGTGTTTTATACGTTTTTTAATCCTCTAATTTTACCAGAAAGGATTGTGGAAGAGTAAAAAAGAAAGTTGATCCTTTTTGAGGTTTTGATTCAAGCCAGATTTTCCCGCCTAGCAGTTCAGCCAGATTCTTTGTGATGGCAAGCCCAAGTCCATTTCCTCCATATTTTCGGGTATGAGCTGCTTCAACCTGCCTGAACCGGTCGAACACTTTGTCGTGAAATTCTTTTGCAATTCCAATCCCGGTGTCTTTGACATGAAACTGAATGTTGTTGTCTTCCAGCTTGACCCCGATTTCGACATATCCTTTGTCAGTAAATTTCAATGCGTTTCCTACAAAATTGATCAATACTTGTTTTATACGCATTTCATCGCTCCGGAATATGATTTGCTGATCAGGAATTCCGGGCGCGAACCGAAATTCAATCCCCTTTGAGCTGGCTTTAAACGAATATTCCTTCTGGATATCCGAAATCAGGCTTTGCGCCGACAAATTAGTCTCATTCAGGAATACCTGTCCAGCCTCAATCTTAGAAATATCAAGCACATCATTGATGATTGAAAGTAAATTATTGCCGCTCAGATTGATCAGGTCGGCAAATTCCCTTCTTGATTCGGCGTTCAAATCGGGATCGGTCAATAAATCCGAGAAACCAAGAATGCTGTTCAGCGGGGTCCGTATTTCGTGCGACATATTGGCCAGGAAAGCAGATTTCAACCGATCGCTTTCAACTGCTTTTTCCTTTGCAGCGATCAGGTCTTTCTCCATGGTTTTACGTTTACTGATATCTTCACTAAGCACAATGAAATTAGTGATTTTTCCTTCCTGGTTTTTGATGGGGGAAATCTGTACAGATTCCCAATATTTTTCTCCGGTTTTGGTCCGGTTCTGATGTTCGCCTTTCCATTCCTGACCCGCATATAAACGGTTCCATATTTCAATGTAAATGTCGTTTCCAATATGGCCGGGCTTCAGGATGCGAATGACCTTCCCGACGAGTTCATCTAACATATATCCGGAAACAGTCAGAAATTTTTTATTTACATATTCAATGATCCCACTCGTGTCGGTAATTATAACCGACGCAGGATTCTGGTCGATAGCAACCGAGAGTTTGAGAATTTCGAGATCGGTTTTTTTACGGCTGGTGATGTCTTCTTTGATGGCCATGTAATTGACAATGCGGTTGGTCTCATCACGAATAGGCGAAATCAGGACTGATTCCCAGAAAAGTTCCCCATTCCGTTTGGTATTTTGTATTTCACTCCGATATTCGTTTCCTTCAGAAATAGTTTGCCAAAGCTTTTCATATTCGGCTTGCGGAGTATATCCTGATTGAAATATCCTTGGATTTTTGCCTTTTATTTCTTCCATCGAATAGCCCGTAATTTCCAGCAATTTCGAATTTACATATTCAATGTTCCCGTTGGTATCTGTAATAATAATGCTCGCCGGGCTTTGCTCAACTCCTTTTGAAAGCTGGATCAGCTTTTGTTCCGATCGTTTTTCCTTGGTGATATCGTGCCCGACTCCCACGAGGCCGATGATCTCTCCGGAATCGTTGATCAGTGGAACTTTTGAGGTAGAGAGGTGCCTTTTATTCCCAAAAAGGTCGGGAACCACTTCGATCTTGTTAATGATGGATTTTCCTGATTGAATGACGAATAAATCGTCGGCATAGGTTTGATCGGAAATTTGCAGGTTCAGTAATTCAAGGTCGGTTTTACCTATTGCTTCGCTTTCATGGGCCAATCCCAATATTTCAAGATCGGCTTTGTTCGAAATCAATTTCCTTCCTGAAACATCCTTTACATAAATCGGATCAGGAATATTGTCAATTAAGGTTCGAAGAAGAATTCGTTCGTCAGCGATTACTTGCTCTGCTTTTTTGCGTTCAGTAATGTCTGACAGAACACAATGAATCTGTTTAAAATCGCCCGAGGCGGTGTGACCTATCTGGCCTTCGAGCTGGGCGATGATCACCATACCGTTTTTTGTGGTCATTTCAAACTCCATTTGAATTCGTCCTCCGGCTTTCAAAGCAGGGAATTCTTTTTTGAAGAAGTTGACGTATTCCGGAGTCAAAAAATCACCAAACCAATGCCCGGTAACTTCTTCCTTTTCATAACCCATCAGTTCATGCCAGGTTTCATTAATATCAGTCAGATATCCGTTTTCATCGAGCGATTGATAAGCAATCGGGGCTTTGTCAAACAATAATTTAAAGCGCTCTTCACTCTCCTTCAACAATTCTTCGGAATTCTTTCTTTCAGTAACATCGCGCATGATACCTTCATGGAAAAGGATTTCACCGTTTTCTCCCAGGTTGTACCATCCATGGTCTTCGACCCATATCTCAGATCCATCCTTTTTCTTGAGCCTGAAAATTCCCATTTCCTCGTACTTTTCCTGCAATACAAGGCTTTCCCTATCTTCAGGACTAAAATACAATTCGGTTTTTATATTGATGGCCATCAACTCTGCTTTTGAACTGTATCCCAGCATTTTTACCATTGCCGGATTGACTTCCACAAAAGCGCCGTCGTGAGTGCTTTTATAAACACCGTCGGGCAATCGTTCCACCAAATTTCGGTATATCCTCTCGCTTTCGTGTAAATGAGCTTCAAGTGGTTCCATAATCCTAAACCTTTTTAATCGGGGCAAACATACATCATTTTAATGGCAAAGAAAAAATAAAATTGCTGCCATTTCCAGGTTTACTATCAACCCAGATTGCACCTTTATGCCTGACAACAAAATCTTTACATAAGATTAACCCTAAGCCGGTTCCCTGTTCGTTTTCGGTTCCTATGGTAATTGTTTGCTTATCGATTTGGAAAATTGCGGTCTGTTTTTCTGTCGGAATGCCAACTCCATTATCTTTTACCGAAACACGAATTTCATGATCGTTTTCGGTGGCTGATATTTTCACTTTGCCTCCTTTGTAGGAGAATTTTATTGCATTCAAAATTAAATTCCGCAGGATCGAATCCAGCATATTCTTATCTGCAAAAATATAGACCGATTTTTTTATGCTGTTCACCACGCTGATCCCTTTAATCTTAGCAGAACTATGGGTCATTTTGAGAGATTCTTCCACCTGTGAATTCAGGTTCAGGATTTCAGGACGAAACGGACTGCTACCCGTTTGGTTCTGTGCCCAGGCTAACAAATTCTCAAGCAATTTATAGGCTTGCTTTGCAGCCGTTTCTATGGTATTCAGGCCTTGCAGAAGGGTTTCATTATCCAAATCATCGAAACTCTGGATCATCAAGTCTGAAAATCCGATAATGGCATTGAACGGATTTTTCAGGTCGTGTGCAATGATCGACAGAAATTTGTCTTTGGTTGCATTGAGCTGAATCAACTCTTCCGCCTGTTTTTCAAGAAGCTTTTCGGCATTAATCCGCTTGGTAATTTCAGTAAAGTTAACGGCAATCCTATCCTTTTCGGTTTGAAAAGCCTGCACCTCGAATATTCCTGAAACTGATTCATCTTCATATTCAATCTCAAACTGTTTGGAACCTGTTTCTCCTTTCGCAATGCTTATGTACATCTCCGGATATTCAGTTGTGGCAAGATTTGGAAATGCCTCTTCAATGGTTTTACCAACCAGCATTTGATGGGATATTCCCAAAATCCGGTCAGCGGCAGGATTTGCTCCCGAAAAGATTAGTCTTTCGTCATCCTCAAGTTCGTAAAAATGCATGGCATTGGTTGACGATTCTATAACACGCCGAAATTTTTCTTCGCTTTTGAGTAAGGCTGTTTCTGTCTGTTTACGCTTGGTAATATCTCTGAAAAATGATTGATAGGTTCCATCGGGCATCTTTTTAGAATTCATTTCAACAATGATGCGATTGCCCGATTTCTGACAGATCTCCCGCTCTGTTTTGATGACTTCTCCCAGTTCCAAACGATTATACATGAGAGGCTTTTGACTCAGGAATTCTTCTGAAAACAAGTCTTTCATGTTCATTTGTAAAAGCTCTTCCCGGTTGTAACCCGTTAATTCGATGGCAGAATTGTTGACTGTAATAAAATTCCCGTGAGTATCTCCCTGAAAAAAGGCGTCAGGAGCCAAATCAAGAAGCATACGGTATTGTTCTTCGCTTAGAAAAAGTGAATCCTCTGGATGCTGCCGTTCTGTAATTTCGGTGCTATGTATGAGGTAGCCCGAAACAACCTGTTCTTCATTGACAGTCGGATTGATAGATACTTCGATGAAGCGGATTCCTTTACGGGAAGCTTGACTGAGTTGGTTGCTTTTTATCCGATCAAGATTAATTTCAGTTTTGTATTTGACGGATTTACCAGCTTTGATGTCCTTAATTGCCTGCTGAGGAAGGTTTCTATCTGTGAAAAGATTAATCGATTTTATGTCATCCAGACATTTAATTCCAAACAATTCCAGATAGGCCGAATTTACGTCAAACAGATTACCGATAGAATCATAAAATTCTATAGCTATTGGAGAAAGTTTAAAAAGCGAAGCGAATTCATCGTGTTTCATAAATCTAAGTTTTTTATCGGGCATAAAACAAAACATCATGTTAAATCCAGATAACCTTCACAAATCTCAATTTTTGAGTTCGATGATTAGGGGTGGATTTAAAAACCCTAAGATATGAAAATAATAACTTGTACGATTTTTTCTGATTTGCTTTGTCAAGTTTTGATTATTATCACCTGTTGAAATCAAAAAGTCCTGCATTTTGCAGGACTTTTAAAAGACAATATTCTATGTTCTACAATAAACCTCGCTCCTTGTGCTATTTCCCATCAACAATAATCGGACTGCCTTTTTTGCTGTCCATTATGATCAGTTTTGCGTTGGGTGAAGTGGCTATGGCTTTGATCATTTCGTACTGAAGCTGTTTATCGCTCAATCCGGTACTCAAAATTTTCTGATAGTCGGCAATCCCCTGTGCTTCTACTCGTTTACGCTCGGCTTCCTGTTTCTCTTTTTGAAGTACAAAAGTCATTTTCTGCGCATCCTGTTCAGCATTGATCTTGGATTCAATTGTGGCTTTCACCGATTCAGGAAGGGTGATGTTGCGGACCAGAAGCTGTTCGAGGATCAGGCCCCGGCTTTTAAAATCACTTTCAATCGTTTTAAAAATCCGCGCCTGAAATTCGTCGCGTTTGGAGGAAAACAAAGCTACAGCATCGTAATATACCGCATTGTCACGTATTTTCGTTCTGCAGATTGGCCGTACAATGGTGTTCCGGTAATCCGTTCCAATTTCGCTTAAGATTCGTGGTGCTTCAATCGGGATGACTTTATAGAGTACTGTTAAATCAATGATTACTTCAAGTCCGTCGGCCGAAAGTACCCGGATTGCATCATCACCTGCTTTATCGCCTTCATCGTGTACGCCCGACATGGTGTAATTCTGGGTTCGGACGTCAAAAGTCACCACTTCTACCAATGGATTAATAACATTCAGCCCACTTTCAAGAATGGTTCGGTTTACTTTTCCGAAGAGTTTCTGGACTCCGACATCACCGGGTTCAATTTGTTTGACTGAAGCTAAACCTGCACCTACCAGTACAATGAGAAATCCAATAATCCGGACCATGTTACTGTATGGCTTAACCGGAGAATCGTTGGTTGAAACCACAAAGCCAATAGTGACTACTGCAATGCCAATAAAAATTAGAAACATGTGTTTTGATTTTAAGGTTAGAATTCAGAACAATTTATGTTTTGTAAATATACAATTTAAACCGACTCCTTGAATTCCAAACGGACATTCAACGAAAAAAAAAACGAATAATTGATTATCTCATAGACCAGTCATGCCTTTATTCCTGGTTGTTTTGTTTCCGGTATCTTTCCGGCGGATAGCCGGTATTCATTTTAAAAATCCGTGAAAAATAAGATGCACTTTTGAAACCGGTCTGTTCCATGATCTCTTTTTGTCCCGACTCGGTCGTAAGCAAAAGGAACTGCGCGCGTTCAATCCGTTTCCGGATAATGTAATCGCAGGGAGCCATTCCGGTAATCGATTTGAATACTTTTGAAAAATGATCCTTTGACAGATATGCTAGGCTGGCCAGCTCACTGACCCGAATTTCAAGCTGCAGGTTATTCTGAATATGAATCAACACAGGCTGAATATTATACTTTAGCATGCTGGTCAGGGCATGACTTTGTCCAGGTTCCAGAAAATGCGAGAAAAGCTGTTTCAAAATCCCAGTTGTTTCCAAGTGTTGACTGGCTGATTTGTAGCTGACTTTCTTGTTCAGCCAAAGTTTGGTCTGGTAAACATTTGGATGATGGTGCGGTAACTGAAGATCTGGATTGATTTGAAGAATTCGCTGAAATAAACTTTGATCGAGTTCGCATGCCGAAGTCTTATTCTTGATAGCATGCTGGTTGAACGGGCTCAATCCATTGGCCTGGTCAATGCTCAAATGAATGTAATAATGCGACAGACCTGTTCCAAAATGATAACTGCACGAGGTCAAACTGGGAATCATGTAAAGGTTTCCAGCCTCAAGAAGAATCCTGTGATTTCCAATATTTAATGAACCATTTCCTTCCGTGATAAAATAAATCCGCGTGAACGGACTGATGATATCTTTGTAGTCAGAATCCTGACTGAAGCTCAAATGTGCAACATTTTGAAGGTGAAACACAAGCGATTCGCTGATTTGTTCTGAATACATCCACTTTTAAATGAGAGGTTTATTTATATGACGTCAAAATTAAGAAAATATCGGTTGTAAAAATATCGCTGAATTGTGCAATATTTTCCCTGAAATGTTCAAGCTTTAGTTTGGGTTAACACGTATGTTTGTATCAGTATTCGAATATTCCAGACTTGAATACCCCTATTGAACCAATTGACTAACCCATTAACCATATGAATACAAGTATTTTAACTGGCATTTTCCTTATTGCGATCGGCGCATTTTCATCCGGAAGTTTTGCCGTGCCTTTCGGAAAAATCAAAGGCTGGCAATGGGAAACCTTCTGGATGGTTTTTAGCCTGGGAGCGTACATTTTGTTTCCAATGGTGGCATGCCTGGTTTTTGCTCCTGATTTTCTTTCCATCATTCAGGCTACTCCGGCGTCAACATTAATCACGGTCTTTTTGCTGGGCGCTGTTTACGGAGTAGGAAATCTGTCCTTTGGTTTGTCACTGCGCTACCTGGGATTATCGCTCGGATATGCCTTGTCGCTGGGATTAATGCTTGGAATCGGAACATTGATTCCGCCCTTGATTGACGGACGTTTGCAGGTAATGATGCAAAGTTCCGGAGGCTTACGATTAATATGGGGTGTGGTAGTTGCCTGCTTCGGAATTGCGGTTTCAGCCTGGTCGGGAATACTGAAAGACAGATCTGTTTCGGAGGCCAAAAAAAAGGAACAAGTCAGGGAATTTAACTTCATGAAAGGTGCAATGGCTGCCATTCTGGTCGGAATTACAGGCTCGGCCATGTCGCTTGGTTTCGAACAAGGCATCCCTATTTCGGAAACTGCGGCCAGACATGGAATTGATCCTTTATTTACCATGCTTCCTGTTTTCGTGGTTTTGTTCTCCGGAACATTTGTCACCACGCTAATCTGGTGTGTTGCCTTTCTTGGAAGCAGAAATAAATCATTAAAAAATTACACCACCGCCGGATCTTCCAAAACCTTGATTTTGAATTACCTGTTCGGATTACTTGCCGGCATGCTCTGGTTCGGACAATTCATTGTTTTCGGAATGGGCAAAAGCAAAATGGGACCTTTCACGTTCACTTCATGGGGAATCCTGATGGCGCTAACCATTGTTTTCGCTACGGTTTGGGGCCTGATCCGAAAAGAATGGAAAGGCGCACATCTCAAGGTTTACCTGTTGATGGTTTTATCGCTGATCATCATTATTATCTCTTCATTTATGATCGGAATCAGCGGGTCGGAATAGCAAGAGTTCCAAGTTTCAAATTCAGGTCGGGATATTAACCTGAAATTTGGAACCTGAAACTTGGAACAACTTTAAACATTTAACTTTCAGCATTCAACAAAAGATATGACAACCTCAAGAGAACGAATATTATCGGCCATTAAACACGAGGAACCTGATCGTGTTCCGATCGATTTGAGCGCTACACCCAGTTCAGGAATTTCAGCTATTGCCTACAGCAACCTGGTGAAACATATGGGCCAGTCTGATCTGCCGGTAGAGATTTATGATGTCGTTCAGCAATTAGCTCAGCCGGATATGACAATTCTGGATCAATTTGGTATTGATGTACTCGATATTGGACGAACTTTCAACGATCGGCCTGGCGACTGGACCCCAATGGTCATGGCTAATGGGGCATCTGCTTTTTATCCTGCATGGTTCAAACCAACAAGAATGCCAGATGGCTCGTATCAAACCTACGACAGCGATGGCAAACGGATGCTTTCGCGTATGCCGATTGGAGCTACCTTCTTTGATCAGACTTATTTCCCTTATGTTGACAGTTATCCTGATTCGTACGAAAATTTGTCTGCAGAGATGGGACGAATCATGTGGGCACGCGATGCTCACAGTCCATGGGATCATTCAGGTGAATCGGACTTTTGGTTAAAATTACGCGAAAACACCCTGAAGTTACGGCGAAGTACTGATAAAGCTCTTTTGGTGGTTTGCGGTTGCAATTTGTTCGAGTGGGGAACCTTCCTTCGCCGGATGGACAACTTCCTGATGGACCTGATGTGCGATCCGTATAATGTTGAAAGACTGCTCGACCAACTCATGATCCGCCATCTGGCGACACTTGAGAAGGTATGCAATTCAGTGGGCGATATTGTCGATATTATCCGTTTTGGTGATGATCTGGGTATGAGTTCAGGTCCTTTCATGGATGTTGACACTTATAAAACATTGTTCAAGCCAAGGCATAAAATGCTGTGCGACTATGTGAAATCGCATAGTAAAATGCATCCTTACATCCATTCATGTGGCTCTATTTCGCTACTAATGCCCGACATGATTGAAGCTGGTATTGAAATCTTCAACCCGGTTCAGACTAACTCCCGGAACATGGCCCCCGACTTCCTGAAAAAAGAATTTGGACAGAATTGTACCTTCTGGGGTGGCGGAATCGAAACGGTTGGAACACTCAATGTGGGTACTCCGCAACAGATTCGCGATCAAGTTTTCGAACGGCTCGAAATCTTCTCGAAAGGTGGCGGATATGTGTTCAACACGGTACACAACATTCTGCCAGACGTTCCTCCGGAGAATATTGTGGCCATGTATGACGCGATAAAAGAATTTAATCAGAAATAATCAAACCGATCAAAATGAAGAAGATTAGACTAAAAATTTTACTGATCCTGATCCTTTTTTCAGGAGCGACTGTACGTTCATTTTCGCAATCTAGCGATATAAAAACCAAGCCGGTTGGGAACGAAAAGCGAATTCAGGAATGGAAAGATGCCCGTTTCGGCATGTTTATCCATTGGGGGCCGGTAACGTTGAAAGGAACCGAAATTGGCTGGTCACGCGGCGATGAAATCCCGGTTGACATGTACGATAATTTGTACAAACAATTCAATCCGGCGAATTTCAATGCCGACGAATGGGTGAGCGTGGCCAAAGCCGCCGGAATGAAATACATTGTACTAACCACGAAACACCACGATGGTTTCTGCCTTTGGGACACCCGTCAAACCGACTACAACATCATGAATTCGCCTTTCCACCGCGATGTGGTCAAGGAGCTGTCCGAAGCCTGCCGCAAACAGGGAATCGAATTCGGAACTTATTATTCGACAACCGATTGGCATAATCCAGATTTTCCACTTACAAGCCCAGGAGGAACAATCAGGCGTGAAAAAAGCAACCTCGAAGCCTATACCACTTACCTGAAGCGGCAGGTTGGCGAACTTCTGTTGAATTACGGACCACTTTTTACCCTTTGGTTCGACGTGCCTCAAGAGTTTGATGCTATTCGTGGACAGGGCGTAATAGATTATATCCATCAGATTCAGCCTGATATCATTGTAAATGACAGAACAGGCGCCAAAGGCGATTTTGATACTCCGGAACAGCGGGTCGGCGGATTCCAGATTAATCGTCCCTGGGAAACCTGCATGACCATTGCCAACCAGTGGGCCTGGAAACCCAATGATGAAGTAAAATCACTCGAACAGTGTCTTCAAAGTCTGGTCCGCTCGGCAGGAGGCGATGGTAACCTGCTCTTTAACGTAGGTCCAAAACCAGATGGACAGATGGAACCCTTACAAGTTGAACGTTTGAAAGAGATGGGTCAATGGCTTCAAAAATACGGTTATACCATCTATGAAACCCGTGGTGGTCCGTTTAAACCTGCCGACTGGGGTGTCAGTACCCGAAAAGGCAACTTCGTTTACCTGCATATCCTGAAATGGCCGGGAAGAACACCGAAGATAACGCTTCCTGATCTGGGAATCGAAATCAAAAATTGTAAATTGGTTCAGGGCGGGAACATCAATTTGACCAAATCAGGTCAGAATACTATACTTGAATTTACTACCAAAGAGTTGCAGCCCATCAACACCATCGTAGAACTGGAATATGCCGGAAATGTAATGAATGTTGCTCCGGTGGAAAGCAATTCCTACTCGCTTTCCTACCTGAAACCGGTGAATGCTTCCTCAAATCTGAAAGGTTTTTGGTCGAACTATCTTTGGGTGGAGATGTCGGCGGTCACCAATGGCGACTGGTTCGGTTCGTTTTGGGAACCTGATCCAAAAGACAAGCAACCCTGGGTAGAAGTTGACCTGGACAAACCGGAAAAAATCAGCGGAGCCATTTTATATGAACGGGGAATCGCGGTAAAAGCTTTCGAACTTCAGGCGCTGGTGGGCAATCAGTGGAAAACCATATCCAAAGGAAAGTCCATCGGAAGTAAACTGGAACTCAAATTGTCCAAAACTACCGCTCAAAAAGTAAGGCTGGTAATGAAAGAATTTTCGCAACTGCCAGGAATCTATGAGATCGTGCTGCTCTAATAATGACTATCAATGACAATTAAATGACTATCAATGACTAAAAATTCTATTCACATGAAACGATACGGACAAACGATCGGGGTTGACCCGCAACAATTTGAAAAATACAAGGAATACCATGCTGCCGTGTGGCCTGAAATTCTGGAAATGATAACGGCCTGCGACATCAGGAACTATTCCATTTTTCACAAAGACAGCCAGTTATTTGCTTATTTCGAATACGTAGGCGAAGATTTTGCAGCGGATATGGCAAAAATGGCAGCCGACCCGAAAACCCAGGAATGGTGGGACATCATGATGCCCCTGCAGAGACCATTAGAAAATCGCTCAGAAGGCGAATGGTGGGCGAACATGGAAGAAGTTTTTCATCTGGATTGAGAGCGCTTTGTTCATGACCTCCTTTTTTATTGTGAATTTCTTTTGAAATTTTTGATAGCAAAAAAGGCTGCCCTTTGGAGACAGCCTTTAAAATGTTTGCTATAAGTTTTTAATATAGATAGCACTATCCTTGAACTTTTCCTGATCCATTTCCACAAAGTAGTTTTTTACGCCGTACTTCTCGGCAGAGGCAAAGAATTCTTTCCAGTCGACAATCCCTTGCCCGATGGGAACATTCTTTTTTTCGGAGGGTGACCAATCGGCCAAATGTGCGGAGATAAAACGTCCTGGATACTTCTTAAAATAATCAGCAGCCTTGTATCCAATGCTGATCACGGCTACCTGAAACTGCATTTTCACCAGATCAGCATCGAAATGCTCCATCAACTTGTCGTAGATCAAAACGCCATCCATTTTTTCGAATTCCATGTGGTGATTGTGAAAACCAGTCTGAATGCCCGACTTCTTCGTTTTTGCACCAACTTCGTTGAGCTGGTCAACCGCCTTCATCCAGTCGCTCATCGTAGCTTCCTTCGGAAGCCAGAAGCTGGAACAAATCATTTGTTTCTGTCCCGATTCGAGCGCAAAATCTATCCGTTCGTTCAGATTATCGCGCAGTTCGCCAAATCCATAGTGAGTACTCTGTAGAATCAGTCCGCAATCTTCAACTATTTTGCGCATTTCTTTGCCTTTCATACTCATCAAAGGGCCAAAACCCGAACTTTCATAGCCCGGAGGAGAACACATTTCGACACTTTGATAACCCAACCCGGCCATCATTTTTAAAGTTCCTGCAAAGTCTTTTGTCAATTGGTCTTTTACTGTCCAAACCTGGAAGCCAAGCGGTTTTTTCAGTGCTTTCGAAGCTGGTGATGCCAACAGATTCATTGGAATTTGGGTAGCAAGAGCTGCCGATCCGATTCCCAAAATACTTCTACCTAAAAATTGTCTTCTATTTATCATGATATTAAGTTTTTAGAATTTCAAATTTTGATCGATTCATCTTTATTAAAATAACCTGCCCCCTTCCCCAAATGGGGAAGGGTTGGGGATGGGGCTATTAGATTGTTTCCGGATTCCAGCCTTTGCGATATTCCCTTTTCAGATAGTCATTCGCCTTTTCATCATTAGTAATTTTCATGGCATCGGCATCATACATCAGTGTTTTGCCTGATCGAAGTGCTACAGCATAAAGGTTAACTGCCTCTGTAATTGGCCATGCCTGACGGAATCCACCATCAATCTGCTTTCCGGCTTTTACACCATCTATAAAACGCTTGATTCCGGGAATTTTCACAGCACCTGAAGCGGCAGAAACCT
Organism: Prolixibacteraceae bacterium; assembly: GCA_025355875.1. GTDB lineage: Bacteria > Bacteroidota > Bacteroidia > Bacteroidales > Prolixibacteraceae > Aquipluma. The sequence goes on from JANXYV010000093.1 coordinate 18,279, forward strand.
CTTCGCTTTTCTTTACTCCCTGTGATAACAAATATGGATTTTCGGCATGAAAACCGCGGGTCAGAATAATATCTTTATCTCCCACAAACATCATTCCTTCCGAAGGAAATTCGACACCCTGCTCATAAAATTCCCTGAGCACCGGCGGCTTCATTCCACCATCGTACCAAATCAGATCGATTGCCGGACGACCTTCAACAGCCGGGTATTTAAAGCGCATGTTACAGGCAAACGGGAAGCTAAAATCATTGTGTATTTTATAGGCAGCTCCATTGTCATTAATATCGCACACGCTGCTGAAATTTGGCTCGATAATCGTTGGTTTACCTAGTTTTAGCGCTTCAAAAACAGTCCACAAGCTATAGTGCCCCATGTCGGCCATTGAACCACCGCCAAAATCATACCAGCCACGGAAAACCATGTTGGTATAATGCGGATGGTACGGACGTTCGGCTTCAGGACCGAGCCACAAATCCCAGTCAAATCCTTCGGGAAGTTGGGGTTTTTCGTCGGGAATTTTGGCATATTGTGGCCAGACTGGGCGGAACGACCAATTATGGACTTCCTTCAATGTGCCAATTGCCCCGCTGTTGATCCATTCCATTATTTTTGGCATGTCTTCACCATTCGAATCCCACGGCAGCAGGTGGGTTGTGGCTTGCGATTTCATAGCCATTTCATACACTTTTCGGCCTTCAAGCAAGCGGTTCGACAAAGGTTTATGTACAGAAACTCCGATATTTCGTTTGATCGCTGCTGCGCTTATAATTCCGTGCAAATGGTCGGGAGTCATAACCTGAACGGCATTCAGATCCTTTTCTTTTTCAAATAATTCTCTGAAATCGGTGTATGGATGGCAATTATATTTTTTGCCGGTCGTTTTTTCGTAATACGCATCAACAATTTCTTTCCCGTTATTTAACCCCCCGGGAATTGTATTGCTACCACCTGTATTCCAGTTTGGTTTTCCCATTAATTCACGCATTTCGTCGCGTAAACCGGTTGACCCCCAATCGTAATAATTGATTGCTTTTCGCTGTGGGTCACAAACTGCGGTAATCTGAACTTCGGGAAGTTTAATTATATCAACCAACTGGCGTAATCCCTGTGTTCCCAGCCCTATATATGCCACGTTGATTTTATCGCTTGGGGGGATAAATCCGGAGCCACCCAACACATGCCTTGGAACAATAGTCATTGCAAGAGTAGCAGTAGTTAAACCACCAATAAATTTCCGGCGGTTGAGGAGATTTTCTTTTGCGGCGTCATTTTGGGGAGCAGACAACTCCTCCGGAAGGCTTGATTTTTGATTTGTCATGTTGGTTAGAATTAGGTTTTCTAAATCGAAAATTAGTTTCGGAAAAGATAATGAACATTTCTTATATTTAGGCAATTCTTAATCAAGTTTTCTCAGCAAACAATCAATTAGAAACATGGCAACTTCTCTATCACGACGTATTTTTCTTCAAAAGGCAGCAATTGCAGGCATTGGGTTTTCAGTAATTGATCCATTTTCGGCTTTGGCCGCAGGGAAACATCCGGGAATGAAACTGGGTTTGGTAACCTATCAGTGGGGAAAAGACTGGGATTTACCAACTCTGATTGCCAACTGCGAAAAAACCGGCTATTTAGGTGTTGAATTGCGCACCGAACATGCGCATAAGGTTGAAATAAACCTCTCTCCGGCACAAAGAAGCGAGGTAAAGAAAAGGTTTGCCGATAGCCCGGTAAAATGTCTGGGATATGGATCAAATTTTGAATATCACAGTGCGGATCCGGCCATTCTTCGGAAAAATATTGATCAAACAAAGGAATACATCAAATTGTGCAAAGATATTGGGGCTTCCGGCATAAAAGTAAAACCAAATGATTTGCCAGTTTCGGTCCCGAAAGAAAAAACAATAGCACAAATTGCTGCATCATTAAATGAAATAGGAAAATTTGCCCTGGACTACGGGCAATTGGTTCGGGTGGAAGTACATGGAAACCTGACTCAGGAAATCCCGAATATGAAAGCCATTTTTGAACAGGTGACCGAAAAGAACGTGAAAATGTGCTGGAATTGTAACGATCAGGATTTGCTGCCACCGGGACTGGAAGCCAACTTTAATTCAGTAAAGAAATGGTTTGGCGACACGGTCCATGTCCGTGAATTCAACGTTGGAACGTATCCATACCAGGAACTGATGAGTTTATTTTCCGGCATCAACTATGAAGGCTGGATATTACTCGAAGCCCGCACCGAACCCACCGATAAAATCGCTGCAATGAATGAACAAATGAAGCTGTTTATGGAAATGCTGACGAAAACAAAATAAAAAATCAGGAAAAAGGAAAGAGGAAAACGAAAAACTTTCCGCTTTCCCTTTTCCTCTTTCCAAATGACTTTTTCCTGAATTCTATTCCCACTCGATGGTTGCCGGTGGTTTGGAACTGATATCGTATACCACGCGGTTGATTCCCGGAACTTTATTGATGATTTCGTTGGACATTTTGGCCAGAAATTCATAGGGCAGATGCACCCAATCAGCGGTCATTCCGTCGGTGGAAGCCACTGCACGCAAAGCAGCCACATTTTCGTAGGTACGCTCATCGCCCATCACACCTACCGACTGTACCGGCAACAGCACGACACCGGCCTGCCAGACTTTATCATACAAACCCCATTCTTTCAGGCCGTTGATGAATATCGCATCGGCTTCCTGAAGGACACGGACTTTCTCCGGAGTTACATCGCTCAAAATACGGATTCCCAAACCCGGTCCGGGAAAAGGATGACGGCCAAGCAAATCCGGATTTATTCCCAAAGCCTTCCCCACCCTGCGAACCTCGTCTTTAAAAAGCAATTTCAGTGGTTCGACCACTTTCAGGTGCATTTTTTCGGGCAAGCCGCCCACATTGTGGTGCGATTTGATCGTCGCCGATGGACCGTTTACCGAAACTGATTCGATCACATCCGGATAAATCGTTCCCTGGGCCAACCATTTGACATCCTGTATTTTGTGCGCTTCTGCATCGAAAACTTCGATAAAGTTGCGGCCAATTGCTTTCCGTTTTAGTTCCGGATCGGTAATTCCGGTCAGATCGTCCCAGAACTTTTGCTGCGCATCGACTCCAATCACATTCAGGCCCATGTGCTGGTACGAATCAAGCACTTGCTGAAACTCATTTTTCCGCAGCAAACCATTGTCTACAAATATGCAGGTCAGGTTTTTGCCAATGGCCCGGTGAAGAAGCACACCGGCTACCGATGAATCCACTCCTCCGGAAAGTCCGAGTACCACCCGATCGTTGCCTAACCTGGATTTGAGTTCCATTACTGTAGTTTCGATGAATGAATCCGGCGTCCAGTCTTGACGGCAACCGCAAATATCAACCACAAAATTCTGCAGGAGCTGGGTTCCTTCGGTGGTATGATACACTTCAGGATGAAACTGAATTCCAAACGTTTGTTCGCCTTCGATCTGAAAAGCGGCAAATTCAACATCAGCCGTACTGGCTATCACTTCAAAGTTTTCAGGAATGCGTTCGATGGTATCACCATGCGACATCCAAACCTGTGTATGTTGAGAAACCTGCTTAAACAAAGGATTGGACGGGTTAACGAACCCAAGATTGGCTCTTCCATATTCGCGCGAGTTGGAAGCCATCACTTCGCCTCCGTAAAAATGCGCAAGGTATTGCGCACCATAGCAAACACCAAGCAAGGGCAACTTTCCCTTGATCAAAGACAAGTCGGGCCTTGGAGCATTCGTATCGCGAACAGAAAACGGGCTTCCGGATAAGATGACGCCTTTCACGGTTTCGTCAATTGCGGGATAATGGTTATATGGATAAATTTCGCAATAAACGTTCAATTCCCGCACACGGCGGCCAATCAACTGGGTGTATTGTGAACCAAAATCGAGAATGAGTATTTTTTCCTGCATTGGGCTATTTTTTGAGTTGGCGCAAAGATAGATAAAATTCATTCTGATGAAAAAGGACGCTGTTCGTCGAAATCAGAAGTAAGAAAAATGTAAAGAATGTCATAGAGCCAGAATGAAACCAGAAAAGAGCAAAAAAAAACAAAGCTTCCTGATTCCAGAAAGCTTTGTTCAATTCATTTATAATTCCCGGATCCAAATATTCCGGTAACTGACCGGATTGCCGTGATCCTGAAGCTCAATTGGACCGGCTCCATGAGGTTTTTCAAAATACTCAGGAATACCAATGTATTCGGTCGGGCCACGCAAAGCCACATGATTCTGAACTAAAACGCCGTTGTGTAAAACTGTCACTGTTGGAGGAGCAAAATAGGTTCCATTCGGGTTAAAACGAGGCGCTGTATAAATTACATCATACACTTGCCATACGCCAGGTCCTTTGCAGACGTTTACCAACGGAGGATATTGTTTGTAGAAGCTTCCGGCCTGACCATTGCGATAGGTCCGGTTGTTGAAATTGTCCAGTACCTGAAGTTCGTACAATCCCTGAAGGAAAATTCCGCTGTTTCCACGTCCCTGGCTTTCTCCAACGACTTCTGCGGGCGAACGCCATTCGATATGCAACTGGAAATCGTTGAATTCCTTTTTCGTTTTGATGTTTCCGGTACCTTTTGCCACAGTTGCACAACCATCCGCAACCGTCCATCCGGGTTCGGTTCCATCTGCTTTTGTCCATTCCTGACTCAGATTCTTTCCATCAAAGAGAACGATGGCATCCGATGGGGCATCCATTGGGGTAGTGCCTGGAGTAACCACGGCGATTTCAGGATCCCAGATTTCGGTCATTTCAGGTTTCATCGGGAAATCGGTTCTTCCCTGGGCAAAAATAGCAGTGCAAGCTAAAACGCCCACTGCAGAAAGAAATACATGTTTCATTGTTGTTGGTTTTAAGTTAAATATTTGTCATAAATTTTAGTCATTCAATTGTCATTAGGTGGTCATTTAGTTGTCATTTAGTTGTCATTTGAGTATCATCATTCAAGTCACTTCTACAATTAATGACGTGAAGCAAATGACCATTAATGACTCATAAGTTATTGACCTGCACTTAAAGATCAAGTTCTTTCATGATTGCATCTATTTTTTCATCCGCATGTTTTTCAACGGCATCATAATCAGCACAATTGGTCAATTCACCGGTCACCTCAAAATAGAATTTTATCTTGGGTTCTGTTCCGGAAGGACGAACCGAAATCTTCGTTCCATCTTCGGTAAAGAATTGCAAAACGTTGGCAGTGGTCTTCTGATTGATTGGAGTTTCTTCTCCTGCAATCAGGTTCCGGGCAATATTCACATCGTAATCTTTTACAATTTTCAGCCGCGAACCACCCAGAACTTTTGGAGGATTGGCTCGGAAATTCACCATCATCTGCTCAATTTCTTCAGCGCCTGTTTTACCTTTCCGGACCACATATTTCATTTTCTCACGAGAGAAACCATATTCCATATAGATATCGAGAAGCAATTCATAGAGTGTTTTACCCTGATCTTTAGCCCATGCAACAATTTCGGCCATCAGTGCACACGACGAAACCGCATCTTTGTCTCGGACAAAATCGGCCGGCATAAAACCGAAACTTTCTTCACCGCCGCCAATGTAAACTTTTTGTCCTTCCAAATCGCGAATGACTTCAGCAATGTATTTGAACCCGGTAAACACGTCGTAAAAATCGACATGGTTCCGTTCCGCAATTTTGGCGATCAGCTCGGTGGTAACGATGGTTTTTACGATAAACTCATTTCCTTTCAGCGAATTGCTTTCCTTGCGTTTGCTGATGATGTAATAGATAAACACCAGGGCCGTCTGATTCCCGTTCAGGATCACAAACTTTCCTTTATCATTTTTTACAGCGACACCAATGCGGTCGGCATCAGGATCGGAAGCCAATACCACATCGGCATCAACCTCAACCGCTTTGGCAATTGCCATTTCCAATGCTGCCGTTTCTTCCGGATTTGGTGAAACGACGGTAGGGAAATTACCGTCAACCACATCCTGTTCAGGAACATTCATAATGTTGGTAAATCCAAATGCACGCAATGCGGCCGGGATCAGGCGAACTCCGGTTCCGTGAATCGGGGTATACACGATTTTCAGATCTTTCTGCCGTTGAACGACTTCCGGAGAAATAGAGACCGTCTTCACTTTTTCGAGGAAAAGGTTGTCCATGTCGGCGCCCAAAATAATGATTAAACTTTTATCGCCTATAAATTTGATGTCGGCGGCCTTTACTTTCGAAACTTCATCGATGATTTTTTCGTCATGAGGCGACACAATTTGAGAACCATCGTCCCAATATGCTTTGTAACCATTATATTCTTTTGGATTGTGCGAGGCGGTCAGGATAATTCCACTCTGGCAACCCAATTCGCGAACGGCAAACGAAAGTTCCGGAGTTGGCCGCAAATCTTCGAACAAGTAAACTTTAATGCCGTTGGCAGCAAATATTTCGGCACTGGTTTCCGAAAACAGGCGGCTGTTGTTGCGGCAATCGCAACCAATCGCAACCTTGATTTGAGAAAGACCGGCAAATTCCTTTTTCAGGTAATTGCTCAATCCCTGTGTGGCGGCACCAACGGTATAGATATTCATGCGGTTTGTTCCGGCGCCCATGATTCCACGCAAACCTCCGGTACCAAATTCAAGGTCGCGGTAAAACGAATCAATCAGCTCTGAAGGATCCTCGTTTGCAAGCATTCTTCTGACTTCGGCCTGGGTTGCTTCATCATAAACATCGGTCAACCACTCAGCGGCTTTCGATTTTACACTCTTTAAAACTTCCTGATTTGATGACATATTTTTAATTTTTTAGCTGAAAATATTCGGTCAAGGTATCGCGCCAATGCGGAATTTGCAGACCAAAAGTAGATTTTATTTTCGATTTATTCATGACACTGTAGGGTGGACGTTGCACCGGCGACGGATAATCTTCCGACGCAATCGGCTTAACCATGCACTTGATTCCTGAAATCTCAAAAATGGCTTTGGCAAAATCGTACCAGCTTGCAACGCCTTCGTTCGAATAGTGATATATACCAGGTATGAAATGCTTCTCGCAGCATTCAACAGATGAAATGATCGTTAATATTGCCAGAGCCAAGTCTGCAGCATTGGTTGGTGATCCAATCTGATCGGCGATAACCCCCAGCTCCTGACGTTCATTTCCCAAACGAACCATTGTTTTTACAAAATTATTTCCGAAAGCCGAATACAGCCAGGAAGTTCGGATAATCAGGCTTTCCGGATTGAATTTCAGGCAGAGCAATTCGCCTTCCAGTTTGGTCTTCCCGTAAACAGATTGAGGATTGACCGGATTATCTTCCACATATGGTCTTGGTCCACGTCCGTCGAATACATAATCGGTCGAAACATGGATGAATTTACAGCCGACTTTTAAAGTTTCTTCTGAAAGGATTCTTACCGCGGTGGCATTGATCAACATTGCTGTTTCAACATCGGTTTCCGCCTTATCAACGTTGGTGTATGCAGCGCAATTGACCAGGTACTTTGCCTGAAATCCGGAGAGAAACTCGGCCACTTTTCCGGAATTGGTGATGTCGAGTTCAGCCACATCAGTGAAGCAAAACTCCATCTCAGGATAAATGCCTGAAATTTTTCGGATTTCGGAACCCAATTGACCATTCGCTCCCGTAATCAGTATTTTTATCATTTTACTTGAAATTGAAATTCATTTCGGCATCAGCGAAAGAAGGATTTTGCAAGTCTTTTCCTGAAATTACCGCCTCATCAAAAGGAATTTGCCAGTCGATGGCCAGTTTTGGATCATCCAACCGGATTCCCCGTTCGGCTGCCGGATTGTAGAATGCGTCACATTTATAGGAAAAAATGGCGTAATCGCTTAAGACTGAAAACCCATGTGCAAAACCTTTCGGAATATAAAATTGATTTTTCTTCGAGGCGCTCACTTCCAATCCATACCATTGGCCGAAAGTAGGAGAACCTTCCCGTAAATCGACTGCCACATCGTAGACGGTTCCTCGTACCACCCGAATGAGTTTGGTCTGTGCAAAAGGTGCAAGCTGGTAATGCAATCCACGAATCACCCCGCGATGTGACTTCGATTCGTTATCCTGGACAAAGCCAGTTGTTAATCCAGCTTCAGTGAATTTTGTTTCGCTGAAACTCTCAAAAAAATAGCCCCGTTCATCTGCAAAAACCCGGGGTTCGATGATTAATAAACCCGGTATTGGTGTTTCAATTATCTTCATAAATATTCTTTAAAACAATAAAACTTTCCGGTTGGCCAGGTTGATCAGGTATTCACCGTATTGATTCTTCTTAAGCGGCTCAGCCAATTTAAGCAGCTGTTCCTTATTTATATACCCGCGGAGAAAAGCGATTTCTTCTATACAAGAAACTTTCAGACCCTGCCGTTCTTCAATGGTATGAATAAAGTTGGAAGCCTGCATCAGGCTTTCGTGCGTTCCGGTATCCAGCCAGGCAAAACCGCGTCCAAGCAATTTCATGTTTAGACGACCTTCGTTTAGGTACACTCGGTTTAAATCGGTGATTTCAAGCTCACCGCGTTTTGAAGGTTTCAATGCCAGGGCTTTTTGAACCACATCGTTGGTATAAAAATATAATCCGGTAACTGCATAATTTGACTTTGGAAATTCCGGTTTTTCTTCGATTGACAAAACCTTACCTTTTTCGTCAAATTCGGCAACTCCATAGCGTTCCGGATCATTCACATAGTATCCAAAAACGATGGCACCGTCCTTGATGGACGCCGCCTCTTCAAGAATGGAACTAAAATTATATCCATAAAATATATTGTCGCCCAGAACCATACAAACAGAATCACTGCCGATAAACTTTTCGCCAATGGTAAAAGCCTGTGCCAATCCGTCGGGCGATGGCTGAATGGCATATTCAAGCTTAATCCCCAACTGACTTCCATCTTCCAGCAAATCCTGGTACAGATGAATATCTTTCGGAGTCGAAATAATCAGGATTTCGCGGATTCCGGCAAGCATGAGAACCGACAAAGGATAATAAATCATCGGTTTGTCGTAAATCGGGATGATTTGCTTCGATATGCTTTTAGTAATCGGATACAAACGGGTACCGGAGCCACCGGCCAAAATAATTCCTTTCATAAATTTGTTTTTATTTCGATTTCGCAAGACAGATTTCAGGAGAACAAATATCTGAATAATCTGAAAGCAAAGGAAGATAAATATTTTATGATTTAAAATTGATCAGTTCAAATAAGCAGTTTTTCAAGGTCTGAATGTTCAAATATGTTCTTTGAAGACGGAAAAGGCACTTTAAATTTCAGACGTCAGCAAGGAAAGGAACCGCAATATCCGAACAGATAGTCTGACTTATTCATGACTCCATCCAGATGATTCGAAAAATCACTGAAAACCTTTGTTTTATATCGGAATAGTCTTAATTTTGCGGCGCATTTATTTATATATAGTCTAACTCATTAATTAATTGATTATTAAATGGTAGAAAACAACACAGAGAACCTTGATCCTAAGGTAGAACTCGAACAGCAGGAAACTGTTGAAGTACAGGATGCAGTGGTTGAAGAAACTGCGGCAAAAGTTGAAGTATTAACTGAAATAGCTGAAGAACCAATTGCTGAAGTAGCTGAAGAAGTAGCTGAAGTAGCTGAAGAACCCGTTGCTGAAGTTATTGAAGAAACCGCTGCTGAAGTTATTGAAGAAACCGCTGCAGTAATTGAAGAACCAATTGCCCAGGTAACTGAAGAAATTGCAGAACCGGTTGAAGAAACTCCCGCTCCCGTGGCAGTTGTAGTTGAAGAAACTGTTGCTCCGGCAGTGGTTGAAGAAGATTTTGTTGAACCGGTAGTGATTCCGGTTGTAAAGAAAACCAAAGCTCCAAAGGCTATTGCTGTTGAACCAGCGTCGTTCGACTGGGATGCCCTGGAAGAAGAAGACAAAGGGTTCAGTGGAAGAGCAAAAAACGAACTCGAATCTCTTTATGAAAAAACCTTGACTACAGTTCAGGAAAAAGAAGTAGTAGAAGGCAGGGTAATTTCGATGAACAAACGCGAAGTCGTGATCGACATTGGTTACAAATCGGATGGAATTGTCAGTTTGAACGAATTCCGTTACAATCCTGAATTGAAACCAAAAGATACGGTTGAAGTGTACATCGAAAGCCTGGAAGATTTAAAAGGTCAGATGATTCTTTCGCACAAAAAAGCCCGTGCAATGCGTTCATGGGATCGTGTAAACGAAGCACTTGACAAAGATGAAGTAATCAAAGGATTCATCAAATGTCGTACGAAAGGCGGGATGATCGTGGATGTATTCGGAATTGAAGCATTCCTTCCTGGTTCACAGATCGATGTGAAACCAATCCGCGATTACGACATGTATGTGAACAAAACGATGGAATTCAAAGTGGTTAAAATCAATCATGAATTCCGGAACGTGGTAGTTTCGCACAAAGCATTGATCGAGGCAGAACTCGAATTGCAGAAAAAAGAAATTATCTCTAAACTTGAAAAAGGACAGGTACTTGAAGGTACTGTTAAAAATATCACTTCGTACGGTGTATTCATCGATCTTGGCGGCGTAGATGGTTTGATCCATATCACTGACTTGTCTTGGGGTCGTATCTCTCATCCAAACGAAATCGTTGAACTGGATCAGAAACTGAATGTCGTAATTCTCGATTTCGATGATGACAAAAAACGTATTGCTTTAGGCCTGAAACAATTGACTCCTCACCCTTGGGACAGCCTTGGCGCTGACCTGAAGGTTGGTGATTCAGTAAAAGGTAAGGTGGTTGTAATGGCTGACTATGGTGCATTTGTTGAAATTGCAGCTGGTGTTGAAGGTTTGATCCACGTTTCAGAAATGTCGTGGTCTCAGCATCTTCGCAGCGCTCAGGACTTCCTGAAAGTTGGTGATGAAATCGAAGCTCAGATTTTGACCCTGGACCGTGACGAACGCAAAATGTCTTTGGGTATCAAACAATTGAAATCTGATCCATGGCAGGAAATCGACACTGTATTCGGTGTTGGGACGAAACACAAAGCAACTGTTCGCAACTTCACCAATTTTGGTGTATTTGTTGAAATTCAGGAAGGTGTTGACGGATTAATCCATATTTCAGATTTAAGCTGGACCAAGAAAATCAAACATCCATCTGAATTTACAGCCATCGGTTCTGAAATTGATGTCATTGTTCTAGACATCGACAAGGAAAACCGTCGTTTGAGCCTCGGCCACAAACAATTGGAAGAAAATCCATGGGATGTGTTCGAAACCATTTTCTCAGTCGATTCGGTACACGAAGGAACTGTGGTTGAATTGTTCGACAAAGGCGCAACCATTGCCCTTCCTTATGGAGTCGAAGGTTTTGCCACTCCGCGTCATCTGGTAAAGGAAGACGGAAGCCAGGCTCAACTGGAAGACAAAATGGAATTCAAGGTCATCGAATTCTCCAAAGCAGCCAAACGAATCATCCTTTCTCATTCACGCGTTTTCGAAGATGAGAAAAAAGCTGAAGAAACGGCTAAACGGAAATCTCAGCCAAAAGCTCCAAGCAAAGCGGTTAAACAAGTGAAAGAAGTTCAGGCGCCCATGGAAAAAACGACCCTTGGCGACATTTCTGAATTGGCTGCCCTGAGAACTCAGATGGAAGCGGACGAACAAAAAGAAAATTAGTCGGCAGTTATTACAAATCCATTTGAATTGATTATATTGGCTTCATGGATTTTGAAATAATTAATATAAAAGACTACACGCTTATTGTTGTTCTGAACGAAAGGCTGGATACAAATATCGCACCCGATCTGAAAGCAGACCTTGTACGTGTAAATGCTAATGGCCAGAACAACATCGTTCTGGATGTCAGTCAATGTTCGTATTGTGATTCTTCAGGATTAAGTGCTATTTTGGTAGCCAACCGACTCTGTGAAGATAAACTTGGGACCTTTATTTTAACTGGCCTTCAAGCTGATGTTGAACAGATTATCCGGATTTCGATGCTTCATACCGTTTTAACAATCACAAAAACGATTGACGAAGCAGAAGAAATCCTGAGACAAAAGGAAATAAATTAGCCGATCCATGTCCGGTCAGGCTTCGCCTTTTCAGTTGACCATTCTCGGAACCAGTTCCGCGTTACCCACGTCAAACAGATATCCAACCGCTCAGGTACTTCAGGTACCTGGGCGGTTTTTTTTGATCGATTGTGGCGAAGGAACCCAAACCCAAATGAGGAAATATGGAATTGGGTTCTCGAAAATTAATCACATTTTCATTTCGCATCTCCACGGCGACCACATTTTCGGACTAATTGGACTGATCTCGACGATGTCGCTTCTGGGCCGGAAAAATGACTTGCACTTGTACTCGCACTCCGAACTTCAAAAATACCTGACCGATCAGATTCAATTTCATTATTCTGAAGGAATTCCCTTCAAAATCACCTGGCATCCGCTGAATTTCAAGAAAGAACAAAAGATTTATGAGGATAGCAAAGTGACCATCTATTCGTTCCCTTTGGTACACAGAATTCCAACCTGTGGCTTCCGGTTCGACGAAAAACCGGTCTTGCCCAATTTAATTCCTGAAAAAATCGAAGAATACCAAATCCCAATCCGCGAAAGACAACGAATCAAGGAAGGTGGAGATTTTACTACTTCTGAAGGAAAACTGATTCCGCATGCTGAACTGGCTCTGAAAAAGCATGAGCCGCGTTCTTTCGCGTTTTGCAGCGACACACGGTATGATGAATTGTACATCGATTCGGTCCGCAATGTGGATCTGCTCTATCACGAAGCTACTTTTGCCAGCGACAACAGTGATTTGGCGCACAGTACATTTCATTCGACCGGCAAAGATGCCGCAACAGTCGCCCAAAAAGCAGGAGTCAGCCAACTTATAATCGGACATTTTTCAGCCCGTTATAAAGATCATCATACAATCCTGAAAGAAGCCCAGGCGGTGTTTCAGGATACTATAGCAATTGCGGAAGGGGATGTTATCAAAGTTGAGAAAAACAAATAGTCATTGATGGTCATTAACTTCGCGTCATTAATGGGAAAAGTTACAATGAATGACAACCAGTTGACTACTCAAAAAATTCCTTGTTAAAATTCACCAGGTACAATCGTTCTGTCGGGCGGGTAAGAGCGGTGTAAAGCCAGCGCAAGAATTCAATGTTGAGCATTTCTTCAGTCACATATCCCTGATCCACAAACACTGCTTTCCATTGCCCGCCCTGTGCTTTGTGACAAGTTATGGCATACGAAAACTTGACCTGCAAAGCATTAAAATAAGGATTCTCCCTGATCTTTTCCCAGCGTTTCTTTTTACTTCGGATATCCAGATAATCTTCTGAAACAGCGTCATATAATTTCCGGGTCTGTTCGTTGGTTAAGGAGGCAGACTCAATGGACAAAGCGTCCAGAATGATCTTGCAATCGAACTCAATGTCAGGATAGTCAAGGAGTCGGAGACTAACATCAGCAAACCTGAACCCGTACATTTCTTCGTATTTGTAGATCGAAGCAATTTCGGCAATATCGCCATTGGCAATAAAATCGATGGTTTCACTGGCCTCGAGCCAGAAGTAATTGTTTTTCACGATCAACAGCAAATCTCCAACCGAAATATCAGCCTCTTTATACAAAATGGTACTCCGGATGCCTTCATTAAATTTATTGGCACGTTTGTTCGAGCGGGTAACCACGATCGTCTCAAACAAGCCAAAGCGATTGTAACAGGTTGAGATTTCCTCTATCAAATCAGCTCCTCCAAGCCTTCGGATATCATCAAACTGTTTATATTCAAGATGGAAATACCCAGGTGAATAAAATCCGTTGGTAATCAGGTTTCGGATGAAAGTCGCATTGTACAGGATTCCGGAGTTTTGGTCCTGACGTACCACCTCTGTCAATTCATATTCATAAACATCCCGGTCGTAAAAATCGAGTTCTTTCTTTGACAAGGCCGGACTCACATCTAACCCGACCGGAGGAAGCTGAGCGGTATCGCCAACCAGGATCAGCCGGCAATTTGACCCGGAATATACATATTCGATCAGGTCTTCGAGCAAACGCCCCGAACCAAAAATCGATGATTCACCATTCGAATTCGAGACCATGGAAGCCTCATCGACGATGAAAAATGTGTCTTTCATCAGATTTTTATTCACGACAAACCGACCCATTCCATCGGTTGAAGTCTGCTGGCGATAAATGCTTTTATGGATAGTATAGGCCGCCTGTCCCGAATATCCGGTCAAAACTTTAGCTGCCCGTCCGGTGGGAGCCATCAAGACCGATCTGAATTTGAATTTCGCGAACGTTTTGACCAGCGATCCCAAAATAGTCGTTTTCCCGGTTCCGGCATAACCTTTCAGAACAAAAACCGCATCAGGATCAGATCCGGCAATAAAATCGGAAAGTTTATCCGACAGTTCTTCTTGTCCCCGGGTAGGAGATAAACCTAAATTCTGGAGGATTTCAGCCCGAATGTGATTTTTTATCATGATCTGCAAAATAACACAAAACCAAGGATTCCGATGCATTTTTTAACTAAATTTGCCAGTGACCATCGCTGGTAACTGTATTCAACGGCCATATGCACGAACAGAATTTTGTTGACGAATCTTTTGACATAAAACTTGCATCCGGATATCATTTGTCCATCCAGGTCGGCTTGGATGGATTTTCCTTTTGCATTCTCGATGTTCTCCGGAATAAATATCTCGCCTTTAGGCATATTCCATTAATTGTCGGCAAACTGCAATTCCTCACCCGGAAGGTTGAGACCATTTTTGAGCAGGAAGATAAACTGAATGCAGCATATCAATCGGTTACTGTATATTACTCAACCCATAAGGCAACTCTTGTCCCGAAAGATTATTCAAGCGCTGCCCATTTCGGCAAACTGGCCGAGTTGACCAACGATCTCAGCCGGAACGAGGAGGTTCGGGCTGATCCTATACCCGGATTCAATTATGAATTGGTCTACTGTTGTCCGAAAGACCTAATTTCCTTTCTGAACCGAAAATATACCGATTTCCACTTCAGGCATAAATCGATTCCTTTTCTGGGTTCGGCATTGGAACAGCGAAATGAAAAGAAAAACACGGTTCTGATCAATTTCGAAAAGAAGTATATCCGGGTCATTGTCATCATAGGTATGCAGATTTCATTGTATAACAGCTTCTATTTTAAAAATGAACTGGACTTTCTATACTATACCCTCAATATTTGTCAAAGCCTTCAAATTGATCCGGTACTCGACGAAATCATGATCAGCGGATTCGTGGCCGATGATTCGGGCTACATCAGACAACTGAAGAAATATCAGGGCAATGTGCGGTTCCTGAAACCCGCCATAGGGTTTAGTTATGGAAAAATTTTTGAAAAAACACAGAGGCATCAGTTTATCAGCTTATTAAATTCTTATACATGCGAATAGTCGGTGGAATGCATAGGGGAAGAGTTTTTGAACCAGGGAAAAAATTTAAAGCCCGGCCCACTACCGACATGGCAAAAGAAAGCCTGTTCAACATTCTGCAAAACACAGTGGATTTTGAAAATATCAGGGCTTTGGATCTTTTCTCCGGAACGGGAAGCATAAGCTACGAGTTTCTTTCAAGAGGTTGTCCGGATGTAACTTCGGTGGAAATCAATGCGGCTCATATTCATTTCATTCATGAAGTAATAGAAAAACTAGGCGAAAAGAACATCAGGATAGTTAAATCGAACGCCTTTGTTTTTGCCAAACGAATCGATGAACAATTTGACCTGATTTTTGCTGATCCGCCATACGACCATCCCAAATTTGCAGAAGTTGCTGATTTGATTTTCAATAACAAGCTGTTAAAACCCAATGGCCTGTTTGTTCTGGAACACAATTCTCACTTCGATTATTCAAAGCATCTAAATTTCAAGGAATTACGCCGATACGGAAGTGTGCATTTCAGCCTGTTTACCGCAGAATCAAATGAAATCTAGACCAGTGTAAATGATCCATACCGAC
Organism: Prolixibacteraceae bacterium; assembly: GCA_025355875.1. Lineage (GTDB taxonomy): Bacteria > Bacteroidota > Bacteroidia > Bacteroidales > Prolixibacteraceae > Aquipluma. The sequence continues at coordinate 34,274 of JANXYV010000093.1, forward strand.
TTTACGTTGAAAATTATAAAATGCCGCCAAAGCTCAGAGAAGCCAAAAACTGCCAAAACTGAACACTCACACCTTACATCGGTGGAATTTGGTGTTTTTGTGAATTGGTGGCATAATTTTTAATTTTATTGTAACAAGTAAACTGTAACAATTACCTGCCAACCGACACTAATAGTCATGTTTTCAAATCTTTGATCATGGAACTATTTCAGGCAAACAACATTGTGAAAGAATATGCCGAAAATACGGCATTGAGTTCGGTCAGCATTTCGGTAAAAGAAGCCTCTATTTTTGGGCTGCTTGGACCGAATGGCGCCGGAAAGACCACGCTGATCCGCATTATCAACCAGATTACCGCTCCCGATAGCGGTGAATTGTATTTCGAAGGCAGACCGATGAAGTCTGACGATATTTACCGGATTGGCTACCTTCCCGAAGAGCGCGGACTGTATAAGAAGATGAAAGTGGGAGAACAGGCGCTTTACCTGGCCCAGTTGAAAGGAATGTCGAAGCGCGATGCGCTCAAGAACCTGAAAACCTGGTTCGAAAAATTTGAAATTCAAGCCTGGTGGGGAAAAAAGGTTCAGGAATTATCAAAAGGTATGGCCCAAAAAGTACAGTTCATTACCACAGTGATCCACGAACCCAAACTTCTGATCTTCGACGAGCCGTTCAGCGGTTTCGACCCGATCAATACCAACCTGATCAAAAACGAAATTCTCGACCTTAAAAAGAAAGGCACCACCATCATCTTTTCAACCCACGACATGCCGTCGGTCGAAGAAATCTGCGATCATATCGCGCTGATCAACCAATCACGAAAAATTCTCGACGGACAGATTGACGAAGTCCGCGAAAAATTCAAAACCAATACGTTTGAAATCGAGTTCAGGGGCGAAACACCAGACATTCAAAACGATTTGGGAACCTACCTGAAAATTCTGGAACTCGATGAACATTCCGTCCGAAAGCAAATGAAAGTTCAGGTTCTGAACGGGCACTCCAACAATGAGTTTTTGAAAATTCTCATGAACCGGTTCGAAATCGTTTCATTCAGGGAGATCATTCCCAGCATGAACGATGTATTCATCCATGTTGTTGAGGAAAATAACCGCGAAATCAAGCTATAAGCAGACAGTCGCAGTCTCAGTCGACAGTTTTTATACTTAACACTGCGACTGACCACTGAGACTTTTTTAATGTGTCCAATTAAAGAACTATACCGATATGAACAAATCTATTTTAATCCTGAAACGCGAATACCTGACCCGGGTAAAGAAAAAATCGTTCATCATCACGACCTTGCTGATCCCAATTTTCATGGCTGCTCTCACTGTTTTGCCTACTTACCTGGCCATGATGGACGATAAAGAAGAACGGACCATCGCGGTTTACGACCCGACCAGCCTGATTCTTGACAAACTCGAAAGCAATCAGTTCACCAAATTCCATTACATTCCCAAACAGGAATATCAGGAGTTGAGCCAGAATTTCAAATCAGACAAATATTACGCTCTCCTCTATGTTCCCGAAAACATCCTGACTACCAATCGAGCCGAGATGATCTCGAACAAGCAAGTGACTTTCGATGTCAAAAATATGGTTACCAGCCGGATCGAAAATATCATCGAAACAGAGAAACGAAAACAGGTCGTCAATGAAAGTGGAATTCCGGACCTGGAAAAGAAACTGGCTGCCACAAAAACCAGCATCACCGTTGACACCATTAAACTGGGTGAAAAAGGGGAAGCCAAGAAGAGTTCGACCGAAATTGCCATGGCTATCGGTTACCTTGCCGGTTTCCTTATTTACATGTTTGTATTCATCTACGGAACGATGGTCATGCGCGGAGTGATGGAAGAAAAATCGAACCGGATTGTGGAGGTCATCATTTCGTCGGTAAAACCATTCCAGCTTCTTTTTGGTAAAATTGTTGGCATTGGCCTGGTTGGCCTGACTCAGATTGCCATCTGGATGATCCTGGGTTTCGGAATTACTTCCGGAGTAACCGCATTCATGGGACATGGATCGTCTGAAGCAGTTGCTCAGGCGCAAAACATCATGAGTTCGCAGGCTGCCGGACAGATCGCGCAGGCTGCGCCGGCCCAAAGCAACGTCACAATGGAAATCATTCAGATGATCGGGAACCTGAATTTGCCACTGATCATTTTTTCTCTGTTTTTCTATTTCGTTGGAGGATTCATTTTGTATGCCTCACTTCAGGGCGCCATTGGTTCGGCGGTCGACAGCGACGAAGATGCCCAGCAAATGATGCTGCCCGTGATGATGCCACTTATCTTTTCAATCATCATTCTTTTTGCGGTCGCCAAAAATCCGGAAGGACCTCTGGCATTCTGGGCCTCGATTATACCATTTACCTCGCCCGTCATCATGATGGTAAGGATACCGTTTGGAGTACCCGCCTGGCAGTTAATTCTTTCGATGGTTTTGCTTATCGGAACCATTTTTGGATGCATCTGGATGGCAGGCAAAATCTACCGCACCGGAATCCTGATGTACGGCAAAAAAGTGAATTTTAAAGAAATTGTTAAGTGGTTGTTCTATAAAAACTAGTTAAAGAGTTCTTTGTATTTTTATTTGAATTAATTTCTTATTATTGTTGCCAATAAGTACAGTTATGAATACTTTTTCACTGATTATGCCTATGGATATGTGTTGCAGCCCGCGGCCGCAGGTGGAAGGTATGCTTTCTGTTATCCATTAAAATCAATAAAGAGATAATATTTTAAAGCCTTCCGAACACCGGAAGGCTTTTTTTGTTTATAACCTTAAAAAAGACAATAAGATGAGAGTAAACAACATTTTGGAAACCATTGGCAATAGCCCGTTGGTCCGTATCAACAACCTGTATCCGGCCGGATACGAAGTCTTTATTAAATTGGAAAAAACCAATCCGGGCGGCAGCATCAAAGACCGGATTGCCCTTTCGATGATCGAAGATGCCGAGTCAAAGGGAATTCTGAACCCTGAAAGCGTAATCATCGAGCCTACTTCCGGAAATACCGGAATTGGTCTGGCGTTGGTGGCCGCAGTAAAAAAATATAAACTGATTTTGGTGATGCCTGAATCAATGAGCATCGAACGTCGTCGCATCCTCACAGCATACGGGGCAGAATTGGTTTTAACTCCGCGCGAGCAAGGCATGAAAGGAGCTATTGCCAAAGCGAACGAACTTCAGGCAGAAACTGTTGGAGGATGGATTCCATCGCAATTCGACAATCCGGCCAACCTCGAAGCACACCGTAAAAATACAGCACGGGAAATCCTGGCTGATTTTCCGGAAGGATTTGATTACCTGATTACCGGAGTGGGAACCGGCGGACATATTTCCGGAGTGACTGAAGTATTGAAACAACATTTTCCCAACCTAAAATCGTTTGCGGTTGAACCTGAACTGTCACCGGTGATCAGCGGTGGATCCCCCGGCCCCCATCCGATTCAGGGAATTGGAGCTGGTTTTATTCCGGCAAACTGCAAGAAGGAATTGCTAGACGGAGTCATTCAGATTTCGAAAGATGAAGCTTTTGATTACGCCAGGCGTGCAGCCAAAGAAGAAGGTTTATTCCTTGGAATTTCCTCGGGAGCCTCACTGGCAGCGGTTGCCAAGAAGATTTCAGAACTGCCGGTCGGTTCAAAAATACTTACTTTTGGTTATGATACCGGCGAACGTTATCTTTCGATAGAAGGTTTGTTTTAACCGGTGAATCTTATATTCACTGATAGGAATTGCGAATGGCTGGTTTTACCGGCCATTTTTGTTTCTGCAATTCTTGATGCACCTCATGAAAGTCAAACCAATTATCTATATTTGAAGGTCAAACCAAATTTGAGAATCCATGAAAAAACTACTTCTTGTGCTTACACTGGTTGTTACTACTGGTCTTTACTTTACTGCTTCTGCAAAAAATAAGGCTGAAAAAAACCGGAATTCGGGCGAAAAGATATTTATAGAAAAGGCCGATCACACCTTAACCTTGATTCAGGAGGCTGCCGAAAAAGGCTCATTCAAAGGAGTTGCATTCATCGCCTATATTCCGGGCGAAGTCACAACTTCATGGATTTCGAAGATGAAAGTAATTGGAAACCTGACCGGTGACAAAAACAACTTTCTAGGCATTGTCAATGGTAAAGCGGCCGAAATGGCTTCAACCTTGCAAAATAGCGGAAGTCATGTCCGCGAAGTTTATACCGGAGAATTTGGTTGGCAGGGCGGGCTGATCAAAAAGGTCAGTTCTGGATACCTCCTCGCAGCTTTCTCAGGTGGAAAAACCGAGCAGGATTTGGAGGCCGCCAAAATCGGGCTCGACTGGCTTGCCAAATATTTTTAGAAGTGTTGGCAATCGTGCAAATTGAAACTTCTGGCATAACCATCTTCGATTCAAAACGTTGAAAGCATTTCGGGCACTGATTCATTTAAACCTGTTTATTTCACTGGCAGCCGTTTCCTTAACTGTCGAAACCCCGCTGCAACTAGGCCTGAAGCCGCATTGGCAGCCTTATCTGCTCTTCATTTTCTTTGCTGTTTTATTTGAATATGAACTCCACCAGCAGCTTTCGGCATTGACCAGCAAACAAACTCTGAATCGGAAGACGCAGTTTCTCCTGACTTTTATTTCTGCTGCAGGATTTTTAGGCTCCTGCTTTTTTGTTTCAAAAATAACTTTGTTGGGTTTTATCCCGATTGGAATGCTGACTCTGTTGTATTCGTTCCTGATCTTCGGCAAGCCAAAATACCAATTCGGAATCCGGAAAATCCCTCTTCTGAAAACCATCCTGATCGCCACCGTTTGGTCAGCATCGACCTCACTCCTACCGGTTTTTCAGTCGGACGAAAATTTTCAGTTCATCCTACTGATTCTGGTTTTTCTGGAACGCTTTTTCTTTATTCTCGCGATTGCCATTCCTTTTGATATCCGTGACCGACAGGCTGATCAGATTGCCGGAATGATAACCTTCCCAACCTTACTTGGTGAGGACCGGGCGATGAAATTTTCCTATTTTTTCCTGCTTGTATTTCTCCTGGTTTCAGTTTTTCACTATGCGGTTCCATCAGAAAGATTCATTCTCGGCGCTTTCAGTATTTCTGCACTAAGCACTTTCCTTTTTATCCGAAATTTCAGGAATCGCCCAGATTACTATTTCGGAATTCTGGATGGGACTCTGATCCTTCAGGGAATCCTGGTCTGGGCATTCTCCCAGATTAATTGCAATTAAAGTCAATCATTTCCTGAATCGACTTTTTGCAGACGGGGCAAAACACGTCAATGGTGTGCAAATTGTTCATCAGGCAATTGATCCTTGGACGGTATACTCCTTTCGAAACATAACCGCCTCCTTCGTAAACACCTAGTTTTTCAGCGTTTTTATCTTTTGATGGAGTTGGTATTTCAGTTCCTTCAGGAAGCATGCTTTTCCATTTCTGATCAAAATGAACCAAGGTGGTCAGGTTGGGCTCCCAGGGTTCAATATCAGCCGGATAGAATTCGGAATATTCCACCCCGCCAACATATTCATCGCCCAATCCGGCAAACAGATGCCCAAATTCGTGAATATAAATCTTGGCTGCTTCGTCAGCATGATGGGCTGCACTGATTCCATAGAAATTATAAACAGCGCCACCACCATATTTATCCGTATTGGCCAGGATATAGATGTAATCATAAGGCGCGTTTCCGGCCATATCGCGAACTCCCTGAAAATCCTTGATCATCAGGTAGCGCTCCGAATCAAAGGTGTAATAGGAACTGTTCAACCGAGTTTTGTTCCAAATATCTTTTCCCGGAATGTCGGGACCCGCACTTTTCGAAGGCGCCCAAACCCCGCGGATATTAAATTTGTCTTTGTTTTCGGAATACGGTGAATACTTAAAAAATCCTTCCGCAAATTTTCGGCAATCTTCCCTGAAAAGTTTTTCCTGCTTTTCGGTATACCCTTCTGAAAGGAGCACGATATCAACCTTGACAGCTGGTTCGCCCGAATGAACCACATCAAAAACAGGTAATTCTTCCCTTTCTTTTTTGATAAAATAGCTTTTAGGGTCCACTGTGTAATCAAATTTTTTCACAAAAACACCTTTTTTGTCGCGACTTGAAATGGTTACCTGAACCTTTTCTTTTGGGAAAGGCAAGATAAGCGATTCAGGATAACAGCAGGCAGTGGTTTTCGCTTCCGGAGTAGTTTGCCATTCGTTGAAGAGCGTGCTGAATCCGCGTGAATACAGCACTTCACCGGTTTCGGCACTTTTGACTTCCATGAATTGTTCACCATAGTGCAGGTTGTCGATCAGGTTGGTTTGCGACCCGGCCCAGTAAGGTTCCTGAATCAGTTCATCAAAGAAGAACTGCTCGTTTTCGGAATTTCCGCAATGGAAATAATCGAGTCGCAGGGTTTTCTCTTCGAAAAATTTACTGAACTGGGCACTCAACTGCTGAGTAGATATCAGGAAAAAGGCAATGATGGCAAGGTATTTCATGAGTTTAGCGTTGATTTTTTTTCAAAAATAGTCAATTTCAATTTACCGTAATCACTCTTGATCGGGTAACTACTTCGTTGTTGTTTTCGAAATAGCTGATGCGGATTTTTGTGTTTGATCCTAACAAAAATTGAACCTTAAGCGTACTTTGTTTTCCGGCCTCAACCACTTCAAAATATTGCAAACGGTTAATGCTATCATACACGGTTTGCTTCCAGTTGGTATCAGATTCCATCCAATACGCCCATGCATAGGGCGAATCTCCCCCCCCTTCAATGTATTCCATCTTTATTTTTAAACTTACACCTTTAGGCGTTACCGCCGAAAAGCTGTAATACCTCCCAAAATCTGTATTGTAGCTGATAAACGATGTATTATTATCATTCAAAATATTTAAAACGCCATCAACCGATTCCGGATATGTAATTAAACTGACCGGTACGAATGAGGTATTTTGGATGAACTGGGTAAGGTATTTCTCAAAGTCAGGAATTTGGGCTGTAGAGCCAATGCCGCTATATCTTTCCTCCAGATTCTTCCTGATTTTTGCCGGATTCAGTGAGATTGCCTGAGTGATTAATTCCGTTCCCAGTGCTTCATTGTCCAGTTTTCCATCGGAGCTGAGATCTCCGCTCAAGTTTGCCAATAGCTCAGACAATTGAGCTTCCGAATGATAACCTTGTAAAATGACGGAAATAGCCAATAAAATCGCATTGTCGTCGCCTGATTTGCTGATGTCAAGCAATTCGGAATTTTGGATATCACTTTTACTCATACTGAAGACAGCCAGAATCTCGTTCATCGCCTGCTTCTTGGCTGCGGCAAAAGAAAGTCCATCCGCGATCAGTTTTTCTACCCGGGCCTTTTCCAGGGTTGAAATCACATTGACATTCAAGGTACTGATGTCTTTTACATCGGCTAAAGCATACAAAGTAAGTTGGGAAGTTGAAACTTCTCCGGAAACTTCGTTAAAGTAAAATCCGTCAGACTTTAAAGAGATGTAGGGTGACGACAACTGAAGATTGGAAAGTTCGAAAGTTCCCGAATTGTCCTTGATTTGAGCGCTAAACACTTTACCGGTTTGTGAAAGATCAGAATTCAATTCTGAAACTGAAACCGAGGTGCCATTCAGGAATGGACCTTTCTGAACGTAACCGGTCAATTGCGACTTGACAATGATTTCGGGACTATCATTCTTGCTACAAGATACGAAGGCAAGGGCAAAAGCTATTAGAGCAATAAGAAAAACAGTTTTCATGGCTAACTAATTTTTGGTTATGTAAAGATATGACAATGGCTGTAAACAAAACTCAGATATCTGTCATATATTTTCCACCCAACCTGTATTTTTGAGCCCGGCAGCTTCATTAACGGAGCTGCCGGGCCCGTTTTTTTACTTTTCTTCAGTAATCTCGATCACCGCACTGGTCAGGTCACTATTGTTGGGTAAGGATAAACCGATTTTCAGGAGGTAATCGCCTGAAAAGGTTTTACCTTCAGCGGCAAACCATGAATTTACGCCCGGCATTTTGTTGATTTCTTCGATCTTGTATTTTTTATTCGCGTCCAATCCAAGCAACTTCACCGGACTGAATTGATTAAATGTTCGAGGATGAAGCGCATAGGAAAATATCAAAGCTTTGCTTTTATCTTCATTGGCGTACATGAGAACTGCCCGTTCTTCGTCGTAAGGCGAAACCAGCCGGTACAACTCGCCTTTCCAGATCAGGTCCCGGAGTCGGTTGTGGATTTGAATGGCCTGCTGGCTGAATTTCAGCTCGTCAGGAGTCATTTCGTTCACCCGGATATCGTACCCCATTTTGCCCATCATCGCCACGTCAGTCTTGTATTTCAGAGATTGTTTTCCCCAGGAGGTGATGTGGTTGCACGAAGTGATGCTCGGGAAAAAGTACGAATAGCCCCATTGAATAAATACCCTTTCGTACGGATCGGTATTATCGCTGGGCCAGAATTCGGTAAAATATTTTAGAGCGCCGTAATCGGTGCGGCCTCCGCCACCCGAGCAAAGCATGATCGGCAACTTCGGATATTTCGTGCGTAAACGGTCCATCACACGATAAAAACTCCGCACATATTCTATTTGAACATGTGATTGCTGATCTTTCAGATAAGGTGAATAGGTATTGGTCATCATCCGGTTGCAATCCCATTTGATAAAGGCAATCTTTGGATTTTTGGTCAGCATGTCATCAACCAGTTTATACACAAATTCCTGAACTTCAGGATTACAAAGATCAAGCACCAACTGGTTGCGGTAATAATGTTCGTCGCGGTTGGGCAATTTCAGCACCCAATCCGGATGTTTTTCATAGAGTTCGCTTTTGGGGTTCACCATTTCGGGTTCGATCCAGATTCCGAATTTCACACCTTTGGCTTCGGCCTGTTCAACCAGGTAGCCCAATCCGTGTGGTAATTTGGTCTGGGTTTCCTGCCAGTCGCCCAATCCGGCCCGGTCGTTCGATCGTGGATATTTGTTCCCAAACCATCCGTCGTCGAGTAGAAAAAGATCGACGCCCAGATTTTTTGCACCTCCAAACAGTTCGGTTAGCTTGGGTTCATCAAAATCGAAAAAAGTTGCTTCCCAGTTGTTCAGCAAGGAAAGCCGGTTTCCATTGCCATCCATCACACCATAATTGCGCGCCCATCGATGAAAATTCCGGCTGGCCTGCCCTTTGCCGGTATTGCTGAACGTGAATAAAAATTCAGGTGTGGTGAACGTTTCGTATGGCTTCAGGTGATATTCCGAAGCAAAGGGATTGATTCCGGAAATCATCCGCAGCGAATTGCTGTTGTCGAGTTCGAACGACATCTGGAAACTGCCTGTCCAGCCTAGTGTTCCGGCTATTACTTCTCCTGAAGTCTCGGTTGACGGAATGTTTTTTGAAAGGAAGAACACCGGCGTCTGATACATGTTTGCACGGGTTCCGAGTTTGCTGTCGATAGTTTTGATGCCGCTGGTCAGCTGACTTTCTTCCATGCGCATTTCCTTGGCCCAGTCACCATGAAACTGGGTAAGCCAGTATTTATAAGCATCGAGATGGATCATCGATGACGCGTATTTTGTCAGCAACACTGGATTTTTTTCCTGATGCCGGATTTCAGTCCATGTTTTGATGATGTTTTCCTTCTGAAAAGCCACAAAATTCAGGCGCACTTCGACCGGATATTTCGAATCTTTCAGGAGAATAGAAGTGGTAATCAGGTTTCCGTCACGGGTCGTTTTTTCATCTGCCACCAGTAGTTCAAGCGAGGGATTTCCATCATTGTGCAGAATTTTGATGGCAGGTTCAAACAAATTATCGGTTCCCGAAGGAATATATGCTTCGTGCAAGTTAGGCAAAGAAAGATAATCGGCCGGATCCTTCAATTTTTCGCCCAGATATACCTGATACAGTTTTTGATTTTTACCAACCGAAAGAACCAAAGCTGTGTTTTCAGTACCGACAATGATTTGTCTTTGAGTCTGAGAGGCAGCGGGGAACTGTGCTTTCAGATTCAACAAGGTAAATAGGAAAAATGGAAGAAGGAAAATCTTTTTCATAAGAATATCTGTTAGATTTGTTTTAGTGTTACGAAGATATCGAAACCCGATGGCACTGACAACTCTATTCAGTTTTGATTTCAATATTTGCTATAATCCAAGCTAAATAGTTTAATTTAGTTCTTTCATAATCAAAAAAAATCGGTTGCTATGAAACTAAAAGCCTTCCATAAATTGTCGTACGGATTGTACCTGATTGCTTCGGAATATCGGGACAAAAAAACCGGATACATTGCCAATACCGTATTTCAGGTGACTTCTGATCCGCCTCAATTGGCTATTTCGTGCCATAAGAACAACTTTTCAACCCGGATAATTCTTGATTCAGGAGCGTTTTCGGTTTCAGTATTGAAAAAGGAAGTGAACATGAAAATTGTTGGCGATTTTGGATTCATGAGTTCAACTGACATCAACAAGTTCTCCGGAATCAACTACCTCAAGGGGCAATCGGGTGCACCAATCGTGATCGACAGTTCGGTAGCCTGGTTCGACTGCAAGGTGGTAAAATCGATCGATATGGGAACGCATTTCCTGATCATTGGCCAGGTGATTGACTCGGATGAGATTTCGGACGATGAGCCGTTGACTTACCAGTATTACAGGGAAAAGTACAAGATGTACTCGCCCAAAAATTCGCCAACCTACATCGAAAAATCGAAGCTCGAAGCTGAAATTCCGATGATTCCAGTCCAGGATATTGAACCGGAACACGAGCATTTTTTTGATGGGGAAAGCTATGTTTGTGCCATTTGCGGTTTTACGTATAATCCTGAAGAAGGCGATCCTTCCATGGGAATTTCTCCAGGCACGCGTTTTGAAGATCTGCCCGCTGATTACAGATGTCCGATCTGCAATGCCAGCAAGGAGTATTTTAAGAAAGTGTAGAATAGTGGTCAGTCTTAGTGATTAGTGGTCATTTGCTTCGTGTCATTGGTTGTCATTCATTGTAAACTCACCGTGATTTAAATGCAATCAATTACAATTGAATGACCACCAATGACTATAAATGACTGAACTTTGAAACGATTCAATCATTTAATTATTTTTGCGTCTTAAAATTTGGATACCCATGAAAAATCAGAACTACAATATCGCATTGATCCAGATTTCGCTGGACGCCACTCCTGAAGTCAATCTAAAAAAGTGTCTGGAATGGATTCGGAAAGCAGCCAAATTGGGAGCCAAGGTGGTTTGTCTGCCTGAATTATACAGCTCCTTCTACTTTTGCCAGAGCGAAAATCACGATTATTTCGATCTGGCAGAACCTCTGCACAATGATTCGTACAAAACTTTCAGCGCTTTGGCTGCGGAACTGGAGTTGGTTTTGATTGTACCGTTTTTTGAAAAGCGTGCCTCAGGCTTGTACCACAATTCGGCCTATATTATTGACACCAACGGATCGGAAGCCGGACTGTACCGGAAAATGCATATTCCTGATGATCCGAGTTACTACGAAAAATTCTATTTCACTCCCGGCGACCTTGGTTTCAAGGCTTTCGATACCCAGGTTGGAAAAATCGGAACTTTAATTTGCTGGGACCAATGGTATCCTGAAGGAGCAAGAATAACCGCTCTGCAAGGTGCGGAAGTCCTCTTCTACCCCACTGCCATTGGCTGGCATCCTCACGAAAAAGCACAGTATGGTACCAAACAACACGATGCATGGCGAACGGTTCAGCGCGGACACGCCGTGGCGAACGGAATCTTCGTCGCTGCCTGTAACCGGGTTGGTTTTGAGAAACCGGTAGAATCATCAGCCGGAATCGAATTCTGGGGCTCTTCTTTTATTGCCGGACCTCAGGGAGAAATTCTGGCTGAAGCTTCTCACGATCACGAAGAAATCATCATGGCAGAAGTGGATCTGGCGCTGATGGAAGACGTTCGACGCAACTGGCCATTCCTGAGAGATCGTAGGATTGATGCCTATGGAGATATTAGCAAAAGGTTTATTGATTGATTAGCATCACAAATGAACTCAAGGAAGTTCAACCAATCTGACACCATTCTAAAAATCTAACTATGAAAAAACTCATCCAATTTGGCGAAAATGTACCAGGTTATAACATTCCGGTTTTAAACGAACGTGAAGTCAGGGCGGCCGCTGGCATCCTCTTTCTGTTCACGTACACTTCGCTCATGGCAATACTTTTCAAGGGTTACTTTCCGCTGATTAAGTATGTGATTTCCGGATTTTTGGCTGATTTCCTGATCCGGGTATTTATTAATCCCAAATTCGCTCCAACCCTCATTCTGGGTAGGCTGATCGTTAAAAATCAAACTCCCGAATACGTTGGAGCGGCCCAAAAGAAATTTGCCTGGATCATTGGAGTTTTCCTTTCTTCTTTCATGTTTATCCTGATGGTGATTGTCAATTCGTACAGTCCGATAACAGGCATAACATGCCTCATTTGTCTCATTTTCCTTTTCTTTGAATCGGTATTTGGAATTTGTCTGGGTTGTAAGGTTTACCCCTGGTTTTTCAAGGAAAAGGCGCAGTATTGCCCAGGCGAAATTTGCGAGGTGAAAGATCGACAGCCGATACAGAAAGTATCTGGTTCACAACTTCTGATTTTGCTTGGATTCATTGTGTTCATCATAATGATAATAATTTTCTTCCGTGAGACTTTTAGTATCAAGCCATTTGATTTGTTTGGTATTGAAAACCATACTGCGACGAAATAGGCTGATATTTAGAAAGAGAAATGAGGAACACAATCGCAATTTTAATGTCAGCCATCCTGTTTGCATGCAGCACACCCAAGCCTGAAGGGTTCATCCTGAAGGTGAAATTTCAGCCTGAAAACAAATACATGATTTCGACTATACGCGGTACGGAAACGACCATCACTTATTCAGGAGAAAAAATTGCCATGCAGAAGATTAAAAGCATGCACATCAAAAACCCCAGCTTTTCAGCAGTCAAAACAAAAACAGATTCAGAACTTGAGACCGGGAAAACTTCTGCTGACGGGAGTTTCACTGCATCGCTGACCTTGAAGAAGATGATGAGCCTTGATGGCAAAAACGAAATTCCGGAAGGAACAGTCATCCTCGGAAAAGTTGAAGGATCATCGATCCCGAAGTTCGGGAATGTTGTTTCAGGTACGCTAAGCTTTGACCAGAAGAATTTGCTTCTACAAACGATCAACAGCAGTTTTGAACAATTCAGTTTCACCGAACAACGGCTCAAAACCGGTGAACAGTTTTCGGTCGACCGGCCGCTTTCACTACCAATGGACGGTACTGAAATTGAAACAATTGTTACGACAACGTACAAGTTGATGAGTATAAAAAACAACCTGGCTCAGTTCGAAATTACTCAAAACTACCAGATGACGCCTAAAAGACTGGACAATTCATTTTCAGGAAAAGGCAATGGAAAAGGCCAGCTAATTTACGACATGGAGAATTTTCTGGTCACTGACTATTCAGTAAAAACCGATCTGGAAATGAACAAGAAAATGGACTATTTTGAGTTCGACCTGAAAACAACGAGTGAATTTAGTCAAACCACCGAAATCGAAAAAAAGTAAAAAAATGAGCAAGATCACGCGAAGATTTCCTGCCGAATGGGAAAAACATCAGGCCACACTTCTATCTTTTCCTTCGGAAGGCCGCGACTGGCCGGGGAAATACCATGCCATCAAATGGGCACTTGTCGATTTGATCAAAAAAATCACCAAATACGAACCGATAATTCTAATTGTCAAGTCTGGTGAATTGCGGGAAAAAGTAACGGTGATGCTCGAACAGGCTCATGTCGATCAAACTTCGGTCAGTTTTATCCTAAAAGATACCAACCGAAACTGGATGCGCGATTCGGGCCCGGCGATCGTGAAAACCGACGTGGATGGCCGTGAAGCGATTCAGTTTGGCTTTAACGGATGGGCAAAATATAAGAACCACCGCAAAGATCAGGGGATTCCTGCTGCTGTAGCCAAACACCTGGGCATTCCTTTAATTCCGGCGATGTATCAAAATAAACTGGTTGTTCTCGAAGGCGGATCGATTGATGTGAATGGCTGCGGGACCTTAATCACCACCGAAGAATGTTTGATGGATCCGGTTCTGCAGGTTCGAAACAAAGGTTTCCGAAAAGAAGACTACGAAAAGGTGTTTCATGAATACCTTGGAGTAACCAACACCATTTGGTTGGGCGAAGGCATTGAAGGTGACGACACCCACGGACATGTCGACGATATTTGCCGGTTTGTGAACCGCAACACCGTGGTTGCCGTTCAGGAACCAAACCAATCAGATCCGAATCACCATAAACTGGAAGCCAACCTTGAAATACTCCGGAATGCCAAACTGGAAAATGGAGAAAAACTAAATGTCATTTCAATGCCCATGCCAGAAAGAATTGATTTTGAGGACCTCCGTCTTCCGGCCAGTTATGTGAATTTCCTGATGACCAACGGAAGTATTCTGGTACCCACCTTCAACGATAAAAACGATTACAAGGCTTTGGGAATTCTCACGGACATGTTTCCTGAACGGGATATCATCGGCATCAATGCAGTCGATTTGGTATGGGGACTTGGAACCTTGCATTGCCTGAGCCACGAAATTGCAGAGTAATTCGATGAGATTCGAGTCAAGCAAGTGAATCTATTCCATCAAATCGTGTTCCCTGATTCGGCTATGTTTGGAACCATAAATAAAATAAAGGAAAAGCCCCACCACCAGCCAGATTCCAAACCGAAACCAGTTGGTGACACCTAATTCACTCATCAGGTATAAGTTGGTAAGAAGTCCAAGTACGGGAATCAACGACCAACGCTTTGCCACAGCTTGAAAAGTAATTACGATGGAGACGATACAAAAGATCAGGAATGGAAAATGATTCCGCAGGATCATAAAAAGACCGGAACCGCTTGATAAGTCGACTGCAAAAGCTGAACTTTCTATGCCGGAACTCCATACACCAAACAACACAATCGCCCAGATTGGCAGCAAATACCGACGGCTGTCGGAATAGGGAACCCGAAACCCTTTTCCGTCATGTTTTTGTTTGCCGACCGGGTTCAGGATAATAATTCCTCCGGAGACTAATATAAAAGCAAATAAAGTTCCGATGCTGGTAAGGTCGGTCACTTCGGTCAGGTTCAGAAACAAGGAAGGAATGGCTACCACAAAACCCGTCAGGATAGTTGAAAATGCCGGCGTCCGGTATTTCGGATGAAGGCGCGCAAAAATAGGAGGTAGAAGTCCGTCGCGGCTCATGCTCATCCAGATGCGGGGCTGTCCCAACTGGAAAACCAGCAGAACGCTTGCCATGGCAATCACCGCACCGGCAGCAATCACACCCGAAAGTTTGGTCAGGTGTAGTTTGGTAAACACATACGCCATTGGATCGGAAACTCCCAATTCGTTGTATGGAACCATTCCGGTCAGAACCAAACTGGTCAATACATAGAGGATGGTTGTAATGAGCAGGGCGTAAAACATCGATAATGGTAAGTCACGTTTTGGATTTTTACATTCTTCGGCCGTAGTCGAAATTGCGTCGAATCCGATGTAGGCGAAAAATACTCCCGAAACCCCTTTTAAAACACCTGCAACTCCGTTGGGCGCGAATGGGCTCCAGTTTCCAGGTTTCACATAAAATGCGCCGATGCCAATTACCATCAGCAATATAACAACCTTCAGGATGACAAAAATATCGTTGGTGATCCGCGATTCGCGAATGCCGACATAACAAATCCAGGTGATTAATACCACAATGAACAATGCCGGAATGTCGGCTACCAAATGAAAATTCCCAATGTGGGGAGCGGTGGTCCAGGCTGTATAGGCACTGCTAAGTTCAGGACTTAATTTTGCAAGGGGTGTTCCGGCATGGATAGCATTCATTGCTGCCTGATATCCCCGGGAGGCACTCAAAAAGTCGGTTGAAAGATAATCCGGAATATGCAAACCTAAACCATCCATTAAACCTACAAAATAACCCGACCATGAAATGGCTACTGCAATATTCCCGATGGCATATTCCATGATCAAATCCCAGCCGATGATCCAGGCAATCAGTTCTCCAAAACTCACATAAGCATATGTATAGGCGCTACCGCTGATGGGAATAGACGCAGCAAATTCGGCATAACACATCGCTGAAAGACCACAGGCAACAGCAGTGAACACAAATAACAGAGAAACAGCCGGACCGCCACTGGCAGCAGCATTGCCAATGGTACTGAATATTCCGGCACCGATAATGGCCGCCACACCCAGAGCCGTTAAGTCGAAAACTCGCAGGTTTCGCTTCATCCCACCGGTACTGCCTTCCATTGATTCAGAATCACTTAAGATATTTTCGATCGATTTTTTTCGAAAAAGGTTATCAATACTCACTTTCAAAAAACTTAATTAACAATTTAATTTTCAAAACATTACAGTCTATTTAAAACATTTTCAAAACAGAGTATCAAGGATGAACCTAATCTTGAAAATTTATTCGTTCCCTGAAATTGATTAAACCATTCAGGATGAATTTGTTTTCGGACACAACTTTTATGACGAGTTAAAGAAAAGAATAAAATTGGAAACTATTAAAGGCAGCAAGGGTAACCTTTACCTCTTTTTTGGGATAAAGAACAGTTTCGCGATAACCGTGAACCTGATAAATTCAAGCTAATCGAAAATTTTACCTGTAGATGAAGAAAAAAATCCATTCTAAGAATATCCTGATATTCTTTCTGTGCCTGACCTTCCAACTAACCACCAACGCCCAAAACCACAAATATTTTATCATTACCGGAAATTTGATTTCGGATTCTGATTCAAGCAATTTAGGATCAATTCAAGTTATAAAAAACGATCTGCCTGCCTTGGTCTCGAATATACCTGAAAAAGGAAATTTTCGCCTCGAACTTGACTACAACTCTGATTATCAGCTAACCTTTGCAAAGAATGGATTCTTATCGAAGACAATTCATGTAAACACCGAGATTCCTGAAGAACTGAACAATGGACCAAAGAATCTCCCACATTTCATGATACGAGTCCGACTTTTCAAGGATGATCAGGATGCTGCCAATTTATATACCGGAAATATCATACAGCAAATAAAATACTCTCCTGAAAAGAATGACTTTGTTAGGGTATCTACAATTTTCGATATGCAGTATGTTGAGAAAGAAAACTCCAAGACTCCAAATTACAACAGATCCAGGTAACTGTCTTATTTCTGATTAAAAAGGCCTGCTATCCATTCAATCGCATCACCAGCCATTTGCAATCGAAGTATTAGTGCCATGATTTCCTGACTGTTTTATCGTCCTCCGACTTTGATTGATTACCTCCCAAATAAAGATTCAGCCAAACACTCAATTTTTCGCTGATTTGGTTAATTTTACGGGGCATTTTGCAGCTTGCAATTTCAGAAAGGGTATGACGTTTATTATTTATCGAAATCAGACATGTATGCATAAGACAAAGCGGACAGGGATATGGCTTTTTTTGATTATAATGCTCTTGTTGCAACTCAGCTCACAAGTGCAAGCCCAGACGCAATCCAAAAAATATTTTGTTATCACAGGGAAGATTGTACCGGAAGCCGGGGAAACGGGGAACGGATCAATTGAAATTACCAAAAACGGAAAGGAAACTTCCCGGGTCGATATTCCTAAAAACGGAAGGTTTCGGTTCGAACTTGAGTTTTTTAATGAATATAGTTTAAAGTTCCAATATCCAGGTCATTTCGATAAAATCATTATTGTTTCGACCGAAATACCGCAGGAAGTGTGGCAGCGCGACAGTGATTTTCCTCCATTTCCGATGGTGGTCCAACTCCTGAAAGAATTTGAAGGCATCGACAAAAGTTTCGCATTAAAACCATCCGGAAGAATTTTTTACGGAAAAGACATCGACAACTTCGAAAAAGAAAGTTACATTTCTGACATCCAGTTTGTTGAGCAAATTGAAAATGCGAAATCGGCTGCCAATCAGGTGCAGAAAGAATCACAGACCATTTCGAAGGACAATGCACAGGATCTGGCCGGCAAACAAAAAAGCTTTGACCAAATCATCAAGGAAGCTGATACCCACTATCAGCGCGGCGAATACCAGATGGCCCTGATGAAGTATCTGGAAGCACACAAACTGTTTCCCGACAAAGCATATCCGAATGACCGGGTTGCTGAACTTCAGGATTTGGTAAAAGCCTTGGAAATTACCGAAAAACAAAAAGCCGACCTGGAACAAAAATACAAAGCCGCGATTACCCGGGGCAATGGATTCTTCGATCAGAAAAGCTACCGGGAAGCTCGCCCGAATTATGAAGAAGCTCTGCAATACAAACCAGGCGATGTATTTGCAAACGGCAGGCTTAACGAAATTGACCAATTGTTGGCCTTGCTCGATAAACAAAAACAATTTAAAGATCTGATTGCCAAGGCTGATAAAAGTTATCAGGCTAAAAGCTACGACCAGGCCGTTGACTTATACAACCAGGCCAATCAGGCAATTCCCGACGATCAGTATCCAAAAAATCAGATCGCTCTCATCACTCAGGAAAAAGAAAAGCAAGGCAAACTTGATCAAATCGAAAAGGAATACAACCAGAATATTCAAACCGCAGCTAACCTAACTCTGCAAAAAGACTACCTGCAAGCTTTAGCTTCGTTTAAGAAAGCCCTGGAAATTAAGCCTGACAGCAAATTAGCCAAAGACAAAATCTCTGAAATGGAACTTGCTATTGTTGGGCTCGAAACCGACAAAAAATACCAGCAAGCTATTCAACTGGCTGACCAGGCACTGACAACGAACGATTACCAGAAGGCAAAAATGCAGTACCAGGAAGCATTAAAGATTAAAGGTACCGAAGCTTATCCAAAAAGCAAGCTTGATGAAATTGCCAAAACAGAAGCGAATGAAATCAATTTCAATGCATTGACAGCCAAGGCAGAAAAAGCATACGCTGATAAGAATAATGAAGAATCGCTCAACTTATATACACAGGCTCTCGAATTAAAACCCAAAAATCCGGCTGTATTAAAACGTATTGACGAACTTCAAAACCTCAAAAAACAGCAGGTCGCTAAAAAGGAATATGACGACCTGATTGTACAGGCCGATCAGGCATTTCGCGACAATCAGCTGGATGCCGCTACTGCAACATATACTAAGGCGTTATCAATGAATAAAACTGATCCTTACCCCAAAGATCAGATCAAGAAAATTGAAGTGTACCAAACTGTCATCAAAAAAGCCGACAAATCATTTGCCGCAAAAGACTATACCAGTTCGCTGGAAGCCTACAAAGAAGCGTTGGCACAAAAGCCAAATGATGTCGTTGCTTCCGGAAAGATTGCCGAAATCACTAAAATTCTGGATGACAAGAAAAAGCAGGATGAACAGGCCAAAGCTGAATTGGCTGCATACAATGAAATCCTGAAATCAGGCGACCAGCTGTTTACGACTTCAAAGTATCCCGAATCTCTGGCAAAATATAAAGAAGCAGCCAATCTTCGGTCTTCGGAAGAATATCCTAAAAAGAAGATCAAGGAAATTGAAGGTATTCAGGATGGTCTGGCCAAAGAAAAAGCCATGAAGGAAAGTGAATATAACGCGCTTTTAGCGCAGGCTGACAAATCCCTGGAAAGCAAAGATTACGCAAATGCCCAGTCTCAATACCGGAAGGCTTTGGAAATGAAACCGGATGAAGTTTATCCGAAAGATCAGCTCCGGAAAATTGACGAAACACTGGCTGAAAATTTACGCCGAGATCAGGAAAACCAGCGTTTGCTGAACGAAAAAAACGAGAAAGCATTCATTCAGGCTATGGCTGAGGCCGACAAGGCTTTTGGCAGCAAAGATCTCGAAGCTGCCCGAACTGGTTATCAAACGGCTCTGACTTTAAAACCAAACGATCCGACAGCCAAAGACAAACTTGGCCAAACCGAAGCAAAACTGGCTGAAATTGCACGGATGACCCAGGCTTACAACAAAGCGATTGCCGAGGCAAACAAACAGCTTACGGATAAAAAGTATCCGGAAGCCAAGGAAAAATACAAGGAATCGTTACAATACCTGCCCGATTCGGATTACCCAAAACGCCAGATCGCAAAAATCGACGAGATGCTGGCCCAGAAAGAAGCCGAGCTAAAAAAACAACAGGATTTTGATCAGGTGCTGGCAGAAGGCGAAGCACTGCTTAAAAAGAACGAACTGGCAGCGGCAAAAGATGCCTACATGAAGGCGTACAACCTGATCCCATCGGAACCACGCCCTCCTAAAAGGATCGCAGAGATCAACGTTTTGCTTGCTGATCAGGCAAGTAAGGAAGCCAACCTGAAAGCAACCATGGAAGCCTACCAAAATGCGATTCAACGTGCCGACAAGAACTTCAGCAATAAAGAATACAGTTCGGCAAGATTGGTGTACAACGAAGCGCTGCTGATCAAGGCAGACGAGAAATATCCGGTCGATCAGCTTGCCCTGATTGAAAAACTGATGAAGGAACAAAATGATCAACAGTATAAAACAGCCATATCGAAGGCTGACAACGCATTTAACGCCAATCAGTTCGACAATGCCGTTGCCTCATATAACGAAGCGCTTACCTTCAAAAAAGATGATCAATATGCCCTCAGTCAGTTAAAAGCCATCGATAAGAAAAAAGCAGATATTGAAGCCGAAAATAACCGTCTGAAGAGTTTGGAGGAGCAATATAAAGCACTGCTTGCCGATGCGGGAAACGATTTCAAAAATAAAGACTATCCAAAATCGAAGGGAAAATACCAGAAAGCCTTGGGTTTAAAACCTACAGAAACCTTTCCGAAAGAACAGATTGATAAGATCGACGGGATTTTAGCTTCCTTGCAAAAAGAAGCGGATACAAATGCACAGTACACACAATTAATCAATACTGCTCAGGAATTATTTGGACAGAACAAACTGAAGGAAGCCCGTGATACTTATCAGAAGGCATATAATCTGAAGCCATTTGAACCTCTACCACCTAGCCGGATTGCACAGATCGACGCCATGCTTGCCCAACTTGATGAAACAGCCAAACTGGCTGCCCAAGAAGAGGCACAGCGGCTTGCCAAAGAAAAAGCCGATCGCTTACAATATGAAAAGGAAATTGCTGCCGGCGATAAATCGTTTACGGAAAAGCAATACATGATTGCCCGTTCACATTACACTTCGGCCCTAACTGCCTTACCTGCTGAGAAATATCCGAAAGATCAGATTGCTAAAATTGATGATCTGTTATCGCGTGCAGAAATGGACAAAGCGCTTGCCCTGCAAAAAGCACAGCAAGATTCGATGCAAAAGGCAAAAGATAAATTATTTGGAATAGCCATGGCAGCTGCAAAAGATCATGAACAAAATAAGCGCTACCAGCAGGCGATCCAAAAATATGAAGAGGCAATCCAGATCAATCCTGCACAGGGAGTTCCGATCCGGAAGCAGATCAAAGACATCCAGGACGTCATTCAGCTATTGGCCAGGCAGGATGCCGAGTATCAGCGCTTCATCAAGTTAGCCGACGGACTTTTTGCCGGAACAAAGCTGAACGAAGCGTTGACCGAATACCGAAATGCTTCAGCAATCAAGACGGAAGAAGAGTATCCGAAAAAACAAATCAAGGACATTCAGGCACAACTGGCAGCCATAGACGAAAATTATAACAGCGCCATCAAAAAAGGAGATCAGGCATTCGGTGCGTCCGACTGGCAAATCGCTAAAACTGCCTATACCGGAGCTTTGGCAATCAAACCGAATGAAGTTTATCCTGCCGGAAGGTTGAAAGAAGTGAACCAGAAAATCTCCGATTCGAATATGGCCGCCGCCAGCAAAACTGAAGAAGAAAAAGCCTATAATGAAGCTCTGGCAAAAGCCGAAAAAGCATTGAAAGAAGACCAGCTGACCAACGCGAAAATGCAGTTTCAGGTTGCCCAAACCATTAAACCAACCGAAAAGTTACCGGCCGACCGGATCAGGGAAATTGACCTGTTGATCGATCAGCGCAACAAAGACCGATTGGCCAAGTCACAGCGAGAACTGGATGAAAAATATAAACAGGCCATTTCCGTAGCTGATATTTCTTTCCGTGAAAAATCGTATACGATCGCCAAACTTCAATACCAGCAGGCATTGCTTATCAAACCTGACGAATCGTATCCAAAAACGCAGATGACGCTAATCGACAAGCTTTTAAGTGAGGCAAAACCGGTTGAAACATACTCTTTTCAGCTTCCAAAAACCGAGCAGACTCAGCCGGCAAGCAAACCCGTTTACAATCCGGCAGAAACAGCCAAGGCAACCGAAACGCGGGCAGAATCCTTCACCACGATCAACAACTATGATGAGGCGATCAAAAAAGCCGACGATTCTTTTGGAATCAAAGATTACCCGGTTGCCCGGTTCTTTTACCTGAAGTCCACTGAACTGAAGCCAAAAGAAGAATATCCGAAAAAACAGCTCGAATTGATTCGGAAACTAATTGATTCACAACTGTCAGAGAAAGATATTTCGGGATATGACAAGGCAATTGCAGATGCAGATGCAGCCTTTGAAAAAAAGAATTACTCAATTGCCAAGTTCTTCTACTATAAAGCGTTGGAAATAAAATCGTGGGAAAAATACCCCAAAGACCGGATCAATGAAATCCTGGCGCTAACCCATTCGTTACTTTCAGAAAAGGAAGAGCAGGAATACAAAGAGGTAATCGCGAAAGCCGATGAAGCATTTTTTAGCAAAGACGTTGCCATTTCACGCTTCTATTACAACAAGGCCATTTCAATGAAGAAAGACGAAGAGTATCCGAAGATCAAACTGAAAGATATTCAGAAACTGATTGATCAGGATCGAAACGATCAGGCCAAGTTGCAGTACCAAAATATTATCGATCAGGCTGATCAGGCAATGCAGTCAGAGAACTACAGCATCGCACGGTTCAATTACAACAAGGCATTGTCGTTAAAACCGGATGAAAAATATCCAAAAGATCAGCTGAAACGGATAAAAGAATCGCTGGATAAGTCAAAACTTAAGGAAATTGGAACTAAAAATTAAAGAGCAGCTCATCAGCTTGTTCGAATCACATTTCAAAGAAGAAGTCACTTTTTTCGAACAGCTACCCGGATCGGGATCTTACCGCGAATATGTCCGGATGAAGAGTGAAAATCATCAGGTAATCGGCGCGTACAATCAGGATATCAAAGAAAATCAAGCATTTCTGGAATTCTCTGCTCAATTCCGGAATAAGAACATCCCTGTTCCTCAAATTTACGCAGTCAGCCACGATCAAAAAACCTACCTTCAGGAAGATTTGGGAAATACAACTTTATTTGATTTTCTGACCAAAACACGCGAGACAGAAGGTTTTTCTGAAAGGATCGTCGAGGTATACAAAAAGGTTCTTTGTCAGTTGCCGCGAATTCAACTCGTGGCCGGAAAAGATCTGGATTACAGCTTCTGTTACCCGCGCGAAGCATTCGATAAACAGTCGATGATGTGGGATTTGAATTATTTCAAATATTATTTTCTGAAACTGGCGAAAATTCCTTTTGATGAGCAGGCTCTGGAAGACGATTTTCAGGCATTCAGCGATTATCTGCTGGCTGTTGACAACCATGCCTTTTTGTACCGCGATTTTCAATCAAGAAATGTGATGCTGAAAGATGGCGAAGTTTATTTTATCGATTATCAGGGCGGGAGAAAAGGCGCTCTGCAATACGACCTGGCTTCTTTGCTTTATGATGCCAAAGCCAATATTCCGGAAGCCGAACGTGAAGAATTACTGGAGTTTTATCTTGATGAACTGAGCCAGTACAAACATACCGACCGCGAAAAATTCAAATCCCTTTTTGGCGGTTACGTTCTGATCCGCATTATGCAGGCTATGGGCGCCTATGGGTTCCGCGGCTTTTATGAAAAAAAAGAACATTTCCTGAAGAGTATTCCTTTTGCTTTGAAGAATCTGGAAACCTTACTGGCTAAAAATACCATCCAGGTTCCATTGCCCGAACTGTTTAAGGTACTAAAAGAGGTTACCCAATCTCCGTTTCTGAAATCAATAAGTCCGGTGAACGACCGGCTGACTGTTCGCATCAGCAGTTTCTCCTATAAAAAAGGAATTCCGAAAGATCCATCCGGAAATGGCGGAGGTTTTGTATTCGATTGCCGGGCGATTCATAACCCCGGAAGATATTCTGAATTTAAACATCTGACAGGAAAAGACTCTGAAGTTCAGGAATTTTTAGAAAAAAAGTCGACAATGGCCGAATTTATGGCACCGGTCATCAGTTTGGTTTCACATTCGGTCGAGGTTTATTCGTTACGTGGATTTTCACATTTGTGCGTTAATTTCGGCTGCACCGGCGGACAACACCGTTCGGTTTATGCAGCCGATAAATTGGCTGAATATTTAAAAAACAATTATCCGGTCGAGCTTGTTTTAACGCATATCGAACAGGATAACCCATAGAATGATGTCGAAGACGCAGTGTAAAAAAGAAGATTATAAACAGAAGGACGATGGAAAATATGTTTGCAAACGCTGTGAACGGAAAGCCAATAAAGAAGACAAACTCTGCAAACCAAAAAAAAATCAAAGACTGACAAACTGAAGGAATGATTGAATGACTATAAAATGAAAATTTTTCCCGTATTCAAAGATTTGGCCATAGGTGGATTAGTTTTCGCATTGTTTCTTCTACTGATTTCATTTTCCCTTCAGGCACAACAAAATCCGGAAGACCCTGTTTCGGAATTACAATCAAAAATCCCTGCTAAAAAAAGTAATGTTCAGGCGGACACGACCATCAACCTTCAGGAAGTAATTGTAAAAGCCTTCCAGTCTGAAAAACGATTGCTCGACACTCCGGGATCAATCGACATTTTATCGAACCGGCAATTGCTCACTGAACCAACCTTTACCCTGGCTCCATTGGTCAACAAAACCGCAGGTGTTTGGATGCAAAGTGGCACCATGAATACCAACCGACTGACCATTCGTGGCATCGGCACCCGATCACCCTATGGGACAAATAAGATCAGGGCCTATTATGGCGACATTCCGCTTACCAATGGCGTGGGCGAAACCACACTCGAAGATCTGGACTTGGGAGAAATCTCGAACATCGAAATCATGAAAGGACCGGCCTCCGGATTTTATGGATCCGGATTAGGCGGGGTTTTGCTGTTTAACCCTGTGAAGCCGCTTACAAGTCAGCTTCTCCAGCAAGTTTCGATAGGATCGTACCAAACCATTCAGTATTCCGGAAAACTGACGATTGCCGGTAAAAACTCCGGACATTCACTTGTATTCAGTGACATCCACTCGGACGGATACCGTGAAAATAACGAAACCAACCGCCACAACCTGACCTGGACTTCGTCGTACTCAAAAAACAATACGAAGATTGATTTACTCGCTGCATATATCAAAACCTACGCATATATTCCCAGCTCTGTTGATTTAAAAAGCTTTCAGGAAACGCCTCAAAAAGCGGCACCCAACTGGGCAGCAACACGAGGATACGAGGACTATCAGAAAGCTTTTGGCGGGATTTCAGTTCAGCAAACCCTGGGTAGAAACTGGCAGGCCAAAGTCGGCACATTCGGACAGTTCTTCGAAAACTACGAACTGCGTCCTTTCAACATCCTTCAGGAGAAAAGTTTTTATACTGGTCTCCGTTCGGTTCTGGAAAAGAAATATTCCGGCGAAAAAACGACCAGCAGGTTCATCCTTGGAGATGAGTTTTTTACGGAAAACTACCAATGGCAAACACTTCAAAACAATAACCGGGAACCAGGAAAGCTTTTATCAGACAATCAGGAATATCGCCGTTACAACAATATTTTTATGCTGGCCGACCTGAATTTTCAGGAAAAGTTCATGCTCTCCGCCAGTTTGAACCTGAATCAAACCAGATATCAGTACGACGATCATTTTCTGTCAGATGGCGATCAGAGCGGAATTCAGCAATTCAATCCCATCCTGTCGCCCCGATTGGCTATGAACTGGCTCAGTTCTGAAAAAATCAGGTTCTATTCGGTGATCAGTCATGGATTTTCACCTCCATCGCTTGAAGAAACCCTGATGCCCGGAGGGCAACGAAATCCTTCGATAAAGCCGGAAACTGGCTGGAATTTTGAAATAGGAAGCAAAGGATATCTGGGCAATTCTATGTTCTACGAGCTGACTGCCTATTACATGAAAGTGAAAAATTTACTGGTTGCCCAACGAACCGGCGAAGATGAATACATGGGAATCAACGCCGGGGCAACCAATCATCCAGGCATCGAACTTAGAATAGATTATCGCGTTATCGACCAGCCCACGTGGTCGACTTTCTTCCGGATGAACGCCAATCTGACCCACTACCGTTTTGCAGAATTTCTTGATATTGGGCACGATTACTCCGGAAATAAACTCACCGGCACACCCGCCGCCACTTCGAACTGGATGCTCGAAACCAAACATACCACAGGTCTTTTTCTCAACCTTCATTTTCAGACTGTTGGCCGGATGCCTATCCGCGATGATAACTCGATCTATACAGACGCATATACACTGACCAATCTAATGGCCGGCTATGAAAAGTCTTTTGGAAGCCTTTCGGTCTATTTATCCTCCGGAATCCAAAATCTTTTCGCCACCCATTATGCTTCCATGATTTTAATAAATGCCGGGGCTGTTGGCAACCAATCGCCACGATATTACTATCCTGGAATACCACGCAATTACAAAACGATGCTGAGTTTGAGATATTCGTTTTGAAAAATGTCATTAATTTATTTGCAATTACCACATTTAATATTCATTTTTAGAACCAAAATGGAGAAGAAAACAATTTCAGAATTGTTGAGCTATTTAAACGATATACTTTTGCGATGATTGATTACTCAAACCAAGACCTATTAAATGGAATTCTAAGAAATGATACTATTGTTCTGCAGTTCATTTACAAGAATTTCTATTCGAAGATTAATTTTTTCATCAAAAAGAACAGTGGCGATGATGATGATGCTAACGATACTTTTCAGGAAGCCATTATTATTATGTACCGCAAATTAAAAGCCAATGAACTGGTTTTAGACTGTAACTTCGAGACCTATCTTTATTCGGTTAGCAGATTTCTTTGGCTCAAGCAACTTGAAAAGAGAAAGTTGGAGAAGGAAAAAATCAAAGATAACCACGAGTACCATGAAGACCTTTACGACGACAATTTGGAAAAAGTGGTTGATTTGAATGAACGTTACCGGTTATTTCAAAGTCATTTCGCCAACCTTGGCAAAGATTGTCAAAAAATACTTCAATTGTATTTTGATAAAGTCCCACTTAAAAACATAGCACAGATAATGGGATTTAAGAGCGAAAAGTACGCCAAGAAACGAAAGTTTAAATGCAAGGAATATCTTATAAAAAGCATCAAACAAGACCTCGAATATAAAAAGATACTTAGCGGAGATTAATACCTCCTTATTTAAGGCTTCGTTTTTTACGGGGTCTTTTTCTTATGTACCAATCGGTCAGAACAAGAAGAGCAGCAAGGATCACAAAAACAACAAAATAAACATCTTTACTGGTAAATAATGGCTCAGGGTTCCCAATACTCACATAGCCAAGCCAATAATGAGGATGAGCGGTGAGAGGGTCGGAGCCTTCAAGATGTTTTAATTTTGCCAACCGAAGGGCAACATCTTTCTGTTTTCCTTTTGATAAATAGTAGTAAAAATCTTCCATTATTTTCACACCCGACTTATCATCAACTTGCCATAAAGTCATTACGATTGATGGACATCCGGCAAAAATAAAACCTCTGGCCATACTCATTACGCCTTCGCCTTTCTGAAGTTTACCCGAACCGGTAGCACATGCACTTAAAACTGCAAGCCGTGCATTCAATTTCATGTTATAGATTTCATAGGTGTTCAAATACCCGTCATCTGCAGAACCGGATGCTGGTTGGGAGAAAACCAGTTTTGAAAACATCGGTAAACTATCATTTATAATCGTATGCATAGCCAAATGTAAAACATCAAATTCGGAGACCCTGTTCTTAAATTCTTCTTCCTGGGCACTAACATCCTTATAAATGCTGGCATCTATATAGCGCGAAATCCCTTTTACCTCGTCAGCTGCACCAGGTAATGGGTTTAGAAAATACCTGATATTAGTTTCCGGGGCGATCCGAGGTGTTTTTGCATCATATTGCGGTGAAAAAATGAGGAGGCTCTTTGAACTTGTTTTCTTCTGTTCAAAGTAATCAAACAAAAGGGTAGCAGAATAACTGTAATTGACTACATAATCCTTAATCAAATAAGGCAAATTCCTGAAATTCATAGCACTGGTATCCGGCATTTCAGACAAAAGAGCATCAAATGGGATATAAGAGAGTTTGTCGTGAGGAATTATAGTGATGTCTTTTCCGCTAATAGTGCGGGCAACAGGTTTTAATAGTTTTTCATACAAACTATTCCCGGAAATAGCATATTTAACGTAGTCATTCCTTTTAGTGAAAAGGTAATCGGGATTTATTAAAAAGTCATGAACTATCTGAATATTATTCGAATAAGTCGAGTCAATCTTTTCCATTGAAAAATTCACTGAATCTTTTGTAACAACAAACCGATACAATTCTCCATTTCTATCTGAAACATTTGTTTCTTTCGAAAAATATTCAATGATTGCCTGCCGGGAATTAATTCTAGATTGTATTTCCTTAATTCCTACTACTTTGTTTTCATATTTAAAGGCATAATATTTAGGATAAGTTTTCTCGAATGAGTTTATTAATCGGTTATGTTCATTATTATATTTGAATATTTTCGATGAAAAAAGGTTCACCTTCTGGGTATCGGCAATTTCAGAATGCCTTTCAGCAATTAACAGGGATGTGTACGTCGCGATATTGCTTTTTAAATTATTCTCTTGCTTCAGCAGTGAATCCGGAATTCCGCCGAATTCCTTTGCTTTCACATCTTTAACTGATGCAAGAAGGTTGGATGACTTACTTTTCTCAGAAAACTCAAAAGCCAACTCAACATATTTCTGATTTCTTGATTGATGATACAATTTATAAGCAATTTTAATTGCTTCATAAAAAGTTGATTCCTGATTCTTTGACAAAAAATATTTGCTTTCTTCATTCTCGAATCCAATTTGAAGACGGTGAATTAACTGGGTGGCTTTGACCAGAGAATTAAGGCTGGCATCATAATATTTAAATGATCTTTCATAGTCAAATTCAGACAAATAAATATCAGCCAGCTTTTCCATAGCCAATGCCTTTTTCTTAAATTTATCGATTAATTGAATGTCAGAAATAACATTTGTAAGTGGCGGGTCAACAAACGGATCATTGGTCTGGAAGGAATCGACCAATGAAACAATTGCGTCCTGATAATATGAAATTGCTTCATTCAGGGACTTTTTCCGTTGTGAACGAAAATCATCAATATGTCTTGCCTCCGAATTTTTCATGAAATAATAGTCCCCGAAATTCGATTGAACTTCAGCATAGGATCTGCTTTTCTTTCCATAAAACTTCACGACAATTGATTTCGCTTTGCTCGAATAGATTAATGCTTTCTCAAAGTCTTTCGTTGAAATTAGAAATGCAGAGTAGGCCAAGTATTCATCACCTAATTCAATATTATCTTCACCTAACAAACTTATCCAACTGTCAATAGCCAATAAATAATTTTTCTCAACAAGATCAGTTCTTCCTTCACCTTTGTATGCCATTGCAATCAAATCATACCACAGAGGTTTTAAATCAAGGGGGCTTGATTTCAAATTTGATTGAGAGGATTTTATCGCTTCAGCACGAGATCCAAGTTTTAATTGAGCCTCGGCAATATTATACTTGGAAATTTGAAAATTTTCATTTCTTTCAATACTATCTTTTCTTAAAACTCGCAATGCATTTCTCTGGTATTCCAATGATTTGTTGTAATCACCTGCCAATCCATAAATGTTTCCTAGATTTATGTAAACGTAGCCTAATTCTTTATAATCATTTCCAAACGTATTTATAAAAAGTACTTCTGCTTTTTTATACGATTCAATAGCCTTATCAAGGTTACCCAGATTTTTATATTGGATACCCATATTGCTTAACATTCCTGCCAACCGGAAACTATTCGGTCCAAAAATCTTCTTTCGAAGCTCATAAATTTGGTTAAAATAGGATATTGCAGATTCAAAGTCACCTAGTTTCCCTGCTTTAACTCCGGCAGAATAAAGTTTAATTGTCAATAAACTATCTTGTTTGGATACCTTATTACTTTGTGCAAAAACAGGTAAAAAGCAAATTATTAAAACCAAAGTAATCCAATGTTTCTTCTTCATTTCAATAGGAGAAAGTAATGCAGTAAACATTATTCATGGTCAGCAACAGATTTTTTCATTTTTTTTCTAAATACTGGGGTTACCTTTTGTCCATTTCAGGGATAAACCATCGAACAAGAATAATTAAGGAACCAGTATTAATCATTAAAGCCAAAAGTAATGAAAACTTTAACCGCGAACAACGAAACAAAAAATTTTGATTCTATCTCTTTCGACGTTTTAACTTCTGAAGAACTTTCTTTAGTAAAAGGTGGTAAATCAGCCGATGCTTATTCAGGTCTGAACTAATCTTTTCACAGATTTCAATCATTTCATATTTTTTCATTTTCATTCTGTTTTTTGGTCCAGGGTTTTATCCGGAACAAAATAGTCTGAACATCGAACACTCAAAGTAGAACCGGAAACGGTCGCACAACACGCTAACAAACAATCAGATGATACGCAAATCAGAACATTTTGAGCAAATTGACCGGTACCTCGACTCAGAGTTGACACAACCTGAATTGAGCGAACTCGAAAGCCAGCTGGCTATCGATTCTGACCTGGCCGATGAACTTAACCTGCACCTGGATGTGGAACACGCTATCGAAGAAAATGAGGTCATCAGTCTTCGTGAAAACCTGAATAAAATCATTCACAATCAATCTGATACAGAAAATATTAATGTTTTGGATGCCTTCAGTTTTGGCCTGTCCGAAGAATTGTCTTCCTGGGAAAACCTGAATCATCAGATTAATTCTGATGCAATCCGCAATCTCGAACATTCATTCCCGAAAATTCACCTCTACCAACACAAAATCGCTGGTAAAGAGAATATTCACCAATTCTACAAAGAACAAGCGGATGCAAATCCGGTGAGTGAAGAAGAATCTTTCTCTGCTTACGAAGAAAATCTTTTCTCTGAAATACAAAATGCGCTCGAAGAAAGCGACATTCTGGAAATCAGAGCCAACCTAAAACAAGTTGCCCAAAGCATGCCGGCCCATCAATATTCGGCCGAACAGATCGACGACTATGTTTTCGACCGTCTCGATACTGAACTCAGGGCACAATTTGAAGAAGAATTAGCCATGAACGCCAGCCTGGCCAACGATGTACAGCTAATCAGGGACATCGACCTTGCCTGGGCCGAAAACGACATCATGGACCTTAGGGCTTCCTTAAAAGAAATCCAAAAATCGGAAGCTCAAACCTCAACCCGCATCGAAGAAATCGAAGGCTACATCTACAACCAGCTTTCCGATCAGCAAATGATATCATTCGAGGCCGAATTAGCCGAAAACAAAGAGCTTCTGGCCGAAATCAACTTAATCCGCGACATCGACCTGGCATTAAACGAAAATGATGTCATGCAGCTCAGAAGCAGCATTCAGGGCATCGCCGGACAGATCGCCTCCGAAAAACAAACCGAACGCTCATTTGCCGGCAGATTCAAAGCCCGCAAGATCGTGTATGCCGCCGTGGCTGCCTCGCTGATCATCCTGCTCAGTATCTCCGGGCTCCTGTCCAGACAGGCTTCTCAGGGCGAATTGTACCAGAAGTTTTATGCCACTTATCAAACAACCGGAATCAACCGCTCGGCAAGCCTTGCAACAGATCAGTCTCTTTCCGCTGCATTGCAAAGATTTGATAATAAAGAATATGAAAACACGATCAGCCTCTTGCAGCAAGTTATTGGCAGGGATCCAAAAAATATGGTAGGACATTTCTACGCAGGAGTTTCGCTCCAGGAAACCAGAAAATATCAAATGGCAATCGGCCAATACCAAACCGTGATCGCTGACAAAGACAACCTTTTCGTGGAACAGGCCAGCTGGTATATCGGTTTGTGTTACCTCCAAACCAACGACGACAAAAAAGCCTATACCCAATTTAAGAAAATAGCCGAAAACAAAGGATTCTACCAGGAAAAAGCCCAGGCAATCCTACGGAAAATGAAAGTAACTCAAAACTAAATATAAGATCTCGTTCGCAAATTTGTTCTTTAAAAGTTTTAATGATTAATACTGGTCCACATTCTTGTTCAAACTTGTGTCTCAATGTTTTAATGATTACTACTTGTTCCTTAGTTATTAATTGTTCTTTTTAAATATTGATGTTCGCTCCCCGTTTTGGATTTTGATTAATACTTGTTCCTTAATTGTTCATGTTCAACTCAAGTATTTAGGCAAAACCATTCCGGTTTTTAAAGCTTTTAATCAAACATATCATCCCTTTCCCTAGCTCGATTCTTATCGGGCTATACTTGTTTGTGGAAAATTATAATATATTTTATAAATTTATAATTCTGAATTTCAACACATTATATCTAAAATAAAAAATAATTTCATTTTTTTTCTAAATACTGGGGTTACCTTTTGTCCATTTCAGGGATAAACCATCGAACAAGAATAATTAAGGAACCAGTATTAATCATTAAAGCCAAAAGTAATGAAAACTTTAACCGCGAACAACGAAACA
>JANXYV010000034.1 GCA_025355875.1 Prolixibacteraceae bacterium
AAAATACAAATATGCACCCTTCGTAAAACGAAAATCCCTGCCTCGCCGGCAGGCAGGCGTAGTACACAAATCCGAACTCGAAGATTGCCAATTCATTGACAGGCAAGAATTCCGATCGGATTAGCTGCAAAGTGGGTTAAATTAGTACAAACACTTTGAGTATGAGAAAAGGTTTTGTCTATATCATGTCGAATAAAAACCGTACTACTTTCTACATTGGAGTGACCAATGCTATTAAACGAAGGGTTCTGGAACACAAAACCGGCAGAGGATCTGTCTTCACGAAAAAGTACCATCTAATTGATCTGGTTTATTTTGAGAAAATTGAAGGACTGGAGGAATGCATTCAGCGGGAGAAGCAATTAAAAAACTGGCATCGCGACTGGAAGATCAATCTGATTAAAGAAGATAATCCGGAAATGACTGATTTGGCTGCGGATTGGTATATTGAAGTTGATGGTGAAATGATTATTAAAAGTGGATGACACGGAACAAGTTTATAAGATTAAAACTTGCACACTTCTATATTGTTTTCGATATGCAGGCAGATCCCGAAACAAGTTCGGGATGACGCGCCTATCATGGTAATACTCAATTAGAAGAGTCATGCCGAATTTATTTCGGCATCCCTTGGCGTAGGCTAAAGGCGAGTGTCATAGCTCCATGTCCATTGGCTAAACCAGACAGCCTGTTCCGATATTCTATCGGTAGCAAATGATAGCAGCACATCTTTGCTGCCCGTCGGCTAAAGCCAGACGGCAAAGGATATAGGTTTTTCAATTCAGCCAATCTTCACATTCAAGAATGCTCCCTTCGACTACTTCGCGCTCAGGGAGCGGCGCTTTTGCGAACATCACCGCCGAAAGCCGCTGCCTGAGTAGCCCGGCAAAAACCTTGAAGTTAGGGATTATCTTGTTGGGCGTATCGAAGGCAGAAGGCGGCCAACATCTGATATTGTTGAAAACAAACATAAAAGTTTGATTGGATTATGATTTAAAATTCAGAAATTTGGGAGACAAATGGCTATTGCGATATATAGATGAAATACTCTAACATGAATAATTGGAAGCACTTTGAAAAACTCGTAAGGTTAATTCAAGAAACTCTAAAAAATATTCCTAGCACTGAGATATTCTCAAATTATAAAATCGAGAATAAAAGTGGACGGAAAGGAGAAATTGATGTTTTTATAGAATCATCAATAAACAACATGGAAATAAAGATAGCCATCGAGTGTAAAGATTACAGGAAACCTGTTTCTGTGGAAAAGATTGATGCATTTAATAGCAAATGCCAAAGAATAAAAGGAATTTCCAAAAAAGTATTTGTTTCATCGAATGGGTACCAAGCAGATGCATATAATGCAGCAAATTTTCATGACATTGAATTGTACAATCTAAGTGAAATTTCAAGAGATAAAATATCTGAATGGTTTCCTATTACACAATTAAAACCAAATTTAAGACTTCAACTGCCGTTTAAAATTCATGTTTTTGGAGATGAGAGTGATATTGAAAGGGTTCAAAGAGAAAAAAAGATAGTCATTCATTTTTTCAAAGAGAAAGAATCAATTTTATTAGAGCATCTTCTTTGGGAAAATGTTATCGAGAATCAAAATGAAATTAAAAATTATATGCTTTTTGATTTCATAAAGAAAATGGGTAAAGAGAAATCAAGAATAGAGACTCGAATTCCATTTTCAATTGATTTTGAAGGTATCTATATTTTGGGTAAGGACGGAAAAGAACTTGAAGTTTCGAGAATTGAATCAGAAGTTATTGGATGGTTTGATGAGTTGCCAGCCGATATTACAGAAGCTAGAAAATATGTAAAAAAGGATTCAAATATTGAAGCAAGCATTGTTTCTTTAGATGTGGGAAAGGAAGAAAAGGCTGACATAATATTCACTAATAAAAATGACATTTCAATATTTCACACAAAACAGGATGGAAAAATCTATCCAATGAAGACATTCTGTATATATGATCCTAAAACGGACAAATTTGCCTATGAGAATGATTGAGTAAAATTAATCGTGTGTTCTGTGCATTTTGTGTACAATAGTAAATTAAACCTAAGTACATGACAAAAATTTGAATACATCTATATCCGATTGAAAGTTAGGGTTTAACAGTACTGTGGCGATATATGTCAATCCATGTTTAAAAATACTTTTGGCCTTATTCCCATGTTTTTTGATTTGAATGGGCTTA
>JANXYV010000036.1 GCA_025355875.1 Prolixibacteraceae bacterium
CAGCAGAGCCTGTGTCCCCTTCCTCTTTACAATGTGTAAAGTTAATATTCTGAAAATAAAATGTTTGAGAAATACACAGAAATAAAATAGTCAAAAAATAATGCTCAAAGAATTTGGATTACAACATAGAAGAAACTGATCGGATATTCCGAAAAAGGTGAATTGTTTATGGCCGATGCCGATCCTTCAGGATTGAAAATTACCAGTAAAACAAAAGTGACACTGGGCTCCGAGCAACACTGGCACATCCGGTGATCAGCCAGGGAGTATTGTATGTTCGTCATGGAAATACCCTGATTGCCTACAAAATATCAGAATAAAAAAAAAATAAAAAAGGGAAATATGGGAAAAAAGAATCCTGCGCTGATCCTGATCGACATTCAGAAGGCTTTCGAAGATCTGGAGTATTGGGGCGGTCAGCGAAATAATTTGGATGCTGAAAAGAAAGCCGGCAAATTGCTGGCATTTTGGCGGAAGAAAGGATGGCCGGTTTTTCACGTCAAACATTGTTCGTCAAACCCGGATTCGAGGCTTGCTGAAGGAAAACCAGGCAACGATTTTCAGGAAGTTATCCTACCGATCGACGGCGAAATAGTCATCAAAAAGAATGTTAACAGTGCGTTTATCGGCACCAATCTGAAAGAAATGCTGGATGCTGCAAATATCCTGAAAGTTGTAATTGCCGGACTCACTACCGATCAATGTGTTTCGACCTCTGTTCGGATGGCCGGGAATCTGGGATTTGAGACGATTCTGGTAGAGGATGCAACAGCTACCTTCTGCAAAAAGGGCATGGATGGGAAGCTGTTTTCGGCTGAAATCATTCATGAAACCGCAATCGCCAGTCTGATGGATGAATTCGCTGCTGTTTTCAAATCGAATGATCTTTTAAACACGATACAATAGAAATTAATCACGCTTCAAAACTTAAAGAAGTAAAACCAATTAACTTAAAAATGAGACAATTAAAACTATTAATTACCTTCTTATTATTGAATTTCATTGCTTTTTCGCAGGTGGCGCAATTTCGCGGCCCTAATCGCGACGGAAAATTTTTGGATTCAGGATTACTGAAAAAATGGCCTGATGCCGGTCCAGAATTAGTCCTGAAAGTGGAAGGAATTGGCAAAGGATACTCCTCAGTAGTGGCCACCGATCAGTATATTTTTGCTTCAGGAATGAAAGATACCCTGGATTATTTGTCGTGTATCGCGGCCGATGGAAAAATAAAATGGCAGGTTCCGTACGGCCGTTCCTGGAAGCAATCTTTTCCTGAAACCCGAAGCACTCCAACCATAGAAGGTGATCGTGTCTATGTGGTCAGCGGGGTTGGTGAACTGGTTTGTCTGAATGTTTCGGATGGAGTTATTCGCTGGAAAGTGAACGTCGACAAGGATTATCAGGCAGAGTGGCACATCTGGGGCGTTTCGGAATCTCCCCTGATTGTGGGTGACCAAGTGATTTGCTCGCCAGGAGGAAAATTAACCTCCATAGTTGCGTTCGATAAAATGACCGGGAAACTGGTATGGAAAAGTGAATCAGTTGGTGGCCCGCGTTGCTATGTTTCACCAACCATTTATGAATACAAAACTTTCCGGTACATTCTGGCTGCAACCGGAACCCATTTAATAGCCCTTGAACCTGCAACCGGGAGAGTTGTCTGGACATTCAAATATTGGGATGGCGAAAAATGGGACCAGCCCGGATTGATCTGGGCCAATACTCCAATATTTAAAGGACCTGACATTTTCCTTTCGATGGGATACAATTACCGTAACGTGATGCTCACCATGAGTGAAGATGGGAAATCGGTTACGGAAAAATGGAGCAACCTGGTTCTCGATAATCACCATCATGGCTTGATTGAACTGGATGGATTTATTTATGGCTCGAACTGGATTAGCAATGGAAAAGGTAACTGGGTTTGCATGGACTGGAATTCGGGCGAGACAAAGTACGAAACTGATTGGTTAACCAAAGGAGCAGAAATTTATGCCGATGGATTACTATATATTCTGGAAGAAAAAGCGGGTACTGTTGCCTTAATGAAACCGAATTCTCAAAGCTTTGATGTGGTCAGTTCCTTCAAACTGCAGGGTGGCTCCGGTCCATTCTGGGCTCATCCTTTCGTGGCCAATGGTAAATTGTATTTACGTCATGGCGATGTTCTTTTTGTTTACAACATCAAAGCCTGAATCATTCAATAGGACTTGAATATGAAAAGTCTGCCAATATCAATGTTATTAATTCTGATTTCAGCCAGGTTGTTTTCCCAGGATGTGGTTGAATGGCGAGGCCCGGGCCGGACGGGTACCTATCCTGATCAAAACCTTTTAAAAAGTTGGCCTTCCGGCGGGCCGGAAATTTTACTGGAGTTGAAAAATGTTGGAAATGGATATTCCTCACCGGTTGTGTATAAAAATATCATCTATATTACCGGGAAAAAAGACAGTCTTGATATGGTAGGTTCATACGAAATGAATGGAACCCGAAAGTGGGAAACAGCTTATGGACAGTCATGGGCCAGAACATTTCCGGAAACCCGTTGTACACCAACTATTGAGAATGATCGAATCTACCTGGTAAGCGGAATGGGACAAGTTGTCTGTGTAGATTCAACTTCAGGAAAATTAATCTGGACAGTTGATGCCAATTCAGATTTCAAAGGAGAACCTCATAAATGGGGAATTGCCGAATCTCTCGCTATATCAGATAGGGCTGTATTTTATGTGACTGGTGGCGAAGAAACATCAGTGATTGCTCTCAGCAAAATGGATGGGAAATTGCTTTGGAAAACCAAAAGTCTTGGCGGGCCCCGCGCCTATGCTTCGCCGGTGGTTATCGAAAAGGCAGGAATGAAATTACTGTTGGCACAAACTTCCAACGATTTGATAGCTATAAACATTGAAAATGGCGAAATAGTCTGGAGCTATGACCTGAAACAACATCAGACCGGTAAAATGGGAAAAGGTGCAAACACCAATACTCCACTCTATTACAACGATGAAATACTGATTACCAGCGGATATAATCATCCGGCATTCATGCTGAAGCTTTCGCCTGATGGAAAGTCAGTTTCATTAAAATGGACCAATCCCGATTTTGATGTTCATTTCGGAGGGGTGGTCAAAATAGGCGAATATCTTTTCGGTTCAAACTGGCAAACCAACAACTCCGGAAACTGGATGTGTCTGGATTGGCAAACAGGCAAAACCATGTATGAAACGAAATGGTTTAACAAGGGATCCGTCATTTCAGCTGATGGACTTCTATATTGTCTGGAAGAAAAATCTGGCAATCTGGCAATAGTAAGGCCAAATCCTGAAAAGTTTGAAGTAATTAGTTCAGTGAAGGTTAAAAAAGGTTCGGGACCATATTGGGCTCATCCGGCCATTTTCAACGGGAAATTATTTATACGTCATGGAGAAAATCTTGCGGTTTATAACTTGAGAAAATAGCAAATTGGAAAAGAGAATTAAATATGGCATTTTACTGACAGCGATCTTTACGCTGCTTCTATTTCTATGGTGGATGTTTCACGATCCGACGAATAAATTTGCCGAGAGCATTCCCGGAGAAGACAAAAAAGGAACCGACTCATTAAAGGTTGGTCCGCCGGTAAATATTGGTGAAAACTTTCAGGTTTTCAATACAGAAACCTCAGGTTTAAAAGGAACCTGGACACGATTTCGGGGAGCCGATTTCGATAACATTGTAAAAAATTCGGTACCCCTGAAAAACAGTTGGTCGGGTAATGAACCCGAAATCAAATGGTCGGTAGATCTGGGTGAAGGCCACGCCGGGCCCGCTATTTACGAAGGAAAAGTATATGTGATGGATTACGACGAAGCCACACGATCTGATGCCCTTCGCTGTTTCTCGCTTGAAGGAGGTAAGGAACTTTGGAGACGTTCGTATAAAGTTAGCCTGAAACGAAACCATGGAATGTCGCGCACCGTTCCGGCAGTAAATGCTGAATATGTATTGACCATGGGGCCACGCTGCCATGTGATGTGTGTCAGACGCGAAACCGGCGATCTGGTCTGGGGACTCGACCTGGTTCAGAAATACAAAACAGAAGTGCCGCTCTGGTTTACCGGGCAATGTCCGATGATCGACGGCAACAAAGCGATTCTGGCTCCGGG
The DNA here is from genome assembly GCA_025355875.1 of Prolixibacteraceae bacterium. GTDB lineage: Bacteria > Bacteroidota > Bacteroidia > Bacteroidales > Prolixibacteraceae > Aquipluma. The sequence goes on from JANXYV010000036.1 coordinate 4,146, forward strand.
AGGAAGTTCGGTGATGATCGCTGTGGAGCTGTCTACCGGCAAGGTTCTCTGGGAAACTCCCAATCCGGGTGGAATTAAGATGTCGCATTCATCCATCATGCCCTGGACCCTGAACGGAAAGAAGATGTACGTTTACAGCGCGGTCGGGGCTGTTTTGGGAATTTCGGCCGAAGGTGCCGATGAAGGAAAGATTCTCTGGAAATCGACGGCCTGGAACCACGCCGTGGTTGCACCTGCTCCGGTTTGTTTTCCGGATGGAAAAATATTCCTGACAGCCGGATACGGTGCCGGAAGCATGGTAATCAAAATAAGTCCTTCGGGAGTTGAATATAAAGTGGAAGTTCTGAAACAATATTTACCAAAGGATGGAATGGCTTGTGAACAACAAACTCCGGTGATATTCGACGGAATGATGTTTGCCATTGAACCGAAAGATGCCGGACCTCTCCGGAATCAGCTCATTTGCGTCAATCCGGACGATGTGAACAAAGTGGTATGGACTTCAGGAAAGGAAAGCCGTTTTGGACTCGGGCCATACCTGATTGCGGATAAAAAGATGTTTTTGCTAAACGATGAAGGAACGCTTACAATGATCAAACCTGACGGCAAAAAGTATATTCAACTGGCCCAGAAAAAGCTGTTCGACGGTCAGGATGCCTGGGCTCCGATGGCCATTGCCGATGGGCGTTTGCTGTTGCGCGATTCGAAAAAGATGTATTGCGTTAATATAAAACAATAAAGCGATGAACCGAAAACTGATAAATGTTGCATTGATCGTTTTGGCTGTGGCCATTGTTTTTATTATTGGGAAAGATTTTATTGGGAAGAAAGCCGGGAAAAACATTGAAAACCCGTTCGAATACAATGTGGATGAATTCCGGAAAGTTGATTCGACACAGATTTTATATGCCGAAAAGTCTCATTTTCGCGTGAAAATAAACAGTTGGGCGGGAATCGCTTTATCTGATTCGACCATTGTGATTGCTTCGGCAAATGAATTACTTAAATTCAATTATTCGGGAAAACTGGTCTTCAATAAGCAATTGATTGATACGGCAACATGCCTCGCGATAGACAGCCACCGCCAAATTTGGATTGGCATGATGAACTATGTGGCCTTATACAATCATGAAGGCACTTTAATCAAACGCTGGAATTCGTTTGGCGAACGGGCAGTTTTTACTTCCATTGCTGTTCAGGGAGAAAATATATTTATTGCTGATGCCGGAAACCGTATGGTTTATCAGTGTGAGACCAAAGGTGAGATTATCCAGAAAATCGGAGAGAAAGATGAACAGAAAGGAATCCCTGGATTCATCATCCCGAGTCCCTATTTTGATGTGGCGTTTGATACCAATGGCTTTTTGTGGGCAGCCAATACTGGCCGTCATTCGTTCGAGAATTACAATCCGGATGGCTCTTTACGGACATCATGGGGCGTTACAAGTATGAAAATTGAGGGTTTCAGCGGTTGCTGCAATCCCGCGCACTTTACAATCATGGATGACAATTCGTTCATTACCAGCGAAAAAGGAATACCACGTATCAAGTTGTATGATTCTCATGGTCAATTCACAGGTATTGTCGCGCCCCCGGCTGCGTTTGAAGGTTCATTGGCTCCGGATATTGCGGTAGACAAACAACAACGGGTGGTCGCTTTGGATTTTGAACGCCAGCAGGTTCGTATTTTTGAAAAGAAAAAGAATGGAAACAACTAGAAGGGATTTTTTCAGAAAGGCCGCGCAACTGACTTTTCTATCAGTAATGGTTGGTGGATCAGTATATTTGATAACCGAAAACCGTGTACAGTTGGATACTTGTACTGAAAATAAATTTTGCAAAAAATGTCAGAAACTAACCACCTGTTCGTTGGATCAGGCTAAAAATTACCGAAGCAATGAGCGATAAAAATGAGCCCAAAAGCATGGAGCGACGGCGGTTTATCCGCACCGGCATGCAATCGGTTCTGGCCGTTTCGTTGGGTGGAATTGCCGGCGTTTCTCTCCTTAAATCGACTTCAAAAAAACTGGTATGGCAACTCGACCCGTTTAAATGTGTGCAATGCGGGCGTTGTGCCACCGAGTGTGTGATGACTCCCTCGGCTGTCAAATGTGTGCATTCTTTCAACTTATGCGGGTATTGCGATTTATGCGGCGGTTATCTGAAACCCGATGCGAATGCACGCAGTACTGCAGCCGAAAATCAGCTTTGTCCAACTGCTGCCATCAAACGCCAGTATATTGAAGATCCTTATTTTGAATATGTAATTGATGAAAAACTGTGTATCGGTTGTGCCAAGTGCGTAGCCGGATGTACTTCATTTGGAAATGGTTCATTGCATCTGCAGGTTCGGCACGACCGTTGCGAAAACTGCAACGAATGTGCTATTGCAAGGGTTTGTCCTTCAGAGGCTTTTCTGCGAGTTCCTGTTGATACTCCTTATATGATTAAGGGTGGATTCACGAAAGGCGGAACCAGTAAGGATCAATTGAAGAAAGGATAAAAAAGTTGGCTGTCGCAGTCTCAGTTTTCAGAAAATTCTAAGATAACAAATTATGACCTTAGAAGGCGGAGTGAAAACTTTGAGGTGCAATTTTAGCATCTTAAACAAACATTGAAAGAAAAAGATAAAGTGTCAGCCTAAGATGAACTCATCACAATTTGTGATAAGTTCAAAATATTAGTCTGGAATAAAATAGAAACATTGTAATCGGGTAGACTATAAAGCTGATAAATAATTAGCATTCAGTTATATGCAAATCGAAAAAATTCAATCAAAGATCTACGAAATCCAGGGGCAAAAGGTCATGCTGGATTTTGATCTTGCAGAACTTTATGAGGTAGAAACAAGGATTTTAAATCAGGCAGTAAAACGAAATATTGATCTTTTCCCGGAGGATTTCATGTTTCAGCTTTCACAAAGCGAATGGGAAAGTATGTCATCACAAATTGTGATGACATACCCGACAAAGCGGCCTAAAACTTCTTCGCCTTTTGCATTTACCGAACATGGTGTAACAATGCTTGCCAATGTTTTGAGGAGTAAAAAGGCCAGACAAACAAGTATTGCCATCGTGCGAGCATTTATTGCTATCAAAAAGTTTGTTGTAAGTTACAAGGAGCTGGCTGAAAGTTTGCAACTACTTGAAAACAAATACGACCAGCAGTTCAAGAACGTGTACGATGCAATCAACTTCCTGCTCCAAAAGGATAATCAGGATACGGAGCAAAAACAGCGCAAACGAATTGGTTTTAAAAGTGATGAAACAACTTAAACGATATTTTTTACTGATTTCCATTATAGTCTTCGGGGCAATCCAATCGTTTGCGGCCGATGCAAAACAGCGCTTTCCAAAGCCGGAATTCGATACTGGTTACCAGCAACCGCACACTACGGCTCCATCACCCCGGTTTTTACTTCTTGAATACCTGGATGTATTGGTATTGCTTGCTGTTCTTGCGCTGGTCACCTGGATGGTACTGAAAAAACGTTCGCGTCAAGGGGTCTTCTGGACTTCGGTCTTTTCCCTGCTTTATTTCGGATTCTACCGGGAAGGTTGTATTTGTTCCATCGGATCCATTCAAAATGTGGTTCTCGGAATAGTCGATCCGACCTATGTCCTGCCACTCACCACATTGCTTTTCTTCTTGTTGCCACTTGTTTTTTCACTTTTCTTTGGACGCGTATTTTGTGGCGGTGCCTGCCCGCTTGGAGCCATTCAGGATATTGTAGCCATTCGGCCCATCGAATTGCCCAAATGGATTCAGAAGATCCTGGGACTGATTCCCTATTTGTATCTCGGTCTGGCCGTTTTGTACGTAGCGACCAAATCCGAGTTTATTATCTGCCGGTACGATCCGTTTGTTGGCTTCTTCCGGTTCGAAGCACCTTTCCATATGTTGATTCTGGGAATATTATTCCTCGCCATCGGCGTATTTGTTGCCCGGCCCTATTGCCGGTTCTTCTGTCCTTACGGCGTTCTGCTGGGATGGATGTCGAAGTTTTCATCCAAACACATGACCATTACACCAGCCGCCTGCATTCAATGTAAATTGTGTTCCAATTCTTGTCCTTTTGGAGCGATTGATGAACCGGTTGCCGAAACCGGGAAACGCCGCAGCAACGTGAACCGACTGATGACCTATTTTGTGCTACTTCCGTTGTGGATTGGAATTGGCGGATTTGCAGGTTCGATGATGCATGTGCCACTTTCCCGATTTAATAAGACAGTATACCTGGCCGAGCAAATTGTTGAACATCCTGAAGTGAAAAATGATGCTAAAAATATTGATGTCCGCACCTTTATGAGCTCCGGAAAATCAACCACACAACTGGTTTCGGAGGCTGATCAGATTCGCCGCCAATTCTATCTCGGAGGATGGCTTCTTGGTGGTTTTATGGGATTAATTATTGGCTCCAGCCTGATTAATCTGTCGACCTTCCGAAAACGGGAAGACTGGGAGCCAAACAAAACGAATTGCCTGAGCTGTGCACGGTGCATGGATTATTGTCCGGTGAAGAAAGAATAAAAGAGTTTCAAATTTCAGGTTTCAAGTTATTCCCGAAGATTTTCCATTTGGAGTTTGATATGAAGTAAGTTCTGAATAAAATTAACAATGCACTTTTCTAAGTCCCCCCGCGGAGGATTTAGTGGGCTTCAAATATTTCAAGATAATGAACGATAAAATTCAACTGGCGCAGCGCATTGCACGGATCGCTGCAGGATTCGCAATGATGATGGCCGTTTTGCTAATTGCCAACTTTGTGCAAACAAGGCTGAACAAGCCAATTGACAATAAAACCATTCCGGCGCTGGTCAAACGGTTGAGCGAAAGTCCGGGCGACGAAGCATTGAAAACCGAAATCCGGGCCTTCGACCTGATGGCCCGCAAAGCTTATTTTACCAGTCAGTGGCAAATCCGGACAGGCAGTTACCTCATGTTCCTTGGAATTATTATCTCCATTTTGGCTGTTCGGTACATTCTGTCTGCCAGATCGAAATTAAACGAAATCGACGGTATCGAAAAGGAAAACGGACTAGATAAACTGGCGGCTCAAAAGTGGGTCATTTATGTGGGTTCAGGATTAATTGTACTTGCACTTGTTTCCGGATTTCTGGCGTCGAATTCGCTCAAAGACTACAAGGTGAACGAAAATATGGTAATTCAGGAAGAAAAACCCACAGAGACTGTTTCTGCGCCTGTGAATCAGGAACAGCCTTCTGCTTTGGCAGATCAAACTACTGAACCTGAACTTCCTCCAACGAATCAAAAATCAGTACTTGCCAGTGCTCCTAATGTCAAACCTGTTGAAACCCTTGCAGCACCAGAACCTGCCGCTCTAGCTGCCAAGCCAGGCAGTTTGCCAACAAAGGCCGAGTTGAAAACCAACTATCCGTTTTTCCGCGGACCTGAAGGAAATGGAGTTGCTTATCAGAAAAATACGCCAACCGATTGGAATGGTACTGCCGGAAAAAATGTGATCTGGAAGGTGAAAGTTCCGAAGTCTGGGTTCAGTTCTCCGATTATTTGGGGAGATCGACTGTTTGTAACCGGTGCGGATGCCCAATCGCGGGTAGTTTATTGCTACGATAAAAACTCCGGAAAACTTTTATGGGAAGCGGCTGCTGACAATATTGAAGGATCGCCGGCAAAAATGCCTAAAGTGACTACCGATACTGGTTTGGCAGCTCCAACCATGGCAACCGACGGAAAAGCTGTGTTTGCAATCTTTGCCACAGGCGACGTCATTGCGCTTGAAATGAACGGAAAACGTTTGTGGGCGCGTAACCTGGGAATGCCGGACAATCACTACGGACATGGCTCATCGCTGATTGTTTATAAAGACAAACTTCTGATTCAATACGATACCAACAAATCAGGAAAATTGATGGCTTTGGACACTCAAACCGGGAAGATTGTTTGGGAGACTGCCCGTAGCTCCAAAATATCGTGGTCGTCACCAATTCTGGTGAATACAGGAAATCGCACGGAGTTGATTTTAACAACCAATCCAAATGTCAATGGCTATGACCCGCAAACGGGAAAGGAACTTTGGAACATTGCCTGTCTTTCAGGCGAAGTTGGTCCGTCAGCCGGCTATACCGATGGAATGGTGTTTGCCGCCAACGAATACGCCAAACTGGTTGGTATTAAAATTGGCGGCGGATCTCCTGAAATTGCCTGGGAAGCTGACGAATTTTTACCTGAAGTCTCAAGCCCACTGGCTGTGAATGGATTGCTATACGTGGCAACAACCTACGGCGTGCTGGCATGCTACGACGCCAAAACCGGCACAAAAAACTGGAGTCAGGAATATGGCGATTCCTTTTATTCATCACCGGTTTATGCCGATGGAAAGGTATACATTACTGATATGACCGGAAAAACGCACATTGTAAAAGCCATCAAAGATTATCAGTTAGTCGGGACTCCGGAATTGGGCGAAAAAGCGGTTTGCTCTCCTGTTTTTCAGGATGGAAGGGCGTATCTGCGAGGCATGAATAATTTGTATTGTTTGGGAATAAAGTGATTCTTGGTGCCCTAAAGGGGCAAAATATCAATAATCCGGGGCGAAACCCCGGGTAGAAAGGAAAAAGTAAAAAACCGTCCGCGGGTGATGTGTTTTTAGCTAAAGAACCAATTTCGGACGGAATATTGAAATTTATTTAAATTGAAATTTTGAGTTCTCATATATTAATAAACCTGTGTTATGATAATTTTTGTAGATAAGAAATACATCAAAGCTCCTTTTGTAAATGAAAGTGAGATTGAAAATGTTGTTATAAATAACTACGAATACCTTTTTGGACCAAGTTCAATTTATCTACCTAAGGCATTAATTAAAACCGGTGATGGTGGCGGTACAATTCCTGATGGCTTTGTTATTGATTTGGCTTCAAGAAAATGGTATTTGGTTGAGGCTGAATTAATACAACATAGCGTTTGGTCTCACATAGCACCGCAGGTAACAAAACAGATGATTGCATCGCAACAGATATTCACAAAAAAGATACTTGAGGATTTGACTGTTGAGATTTATCAAAAGGATGATACTGCGAAGGAAAAATTCAGTGAACTTGGGATAAAGGAGATAAATATTCGCAAAATACTTTCGGAGATTCTTGAAAAAGAACCAATAGTTGGAGTTCCTATTGATTCAATTTCAAATGATTTAAGAGATTGGGCTAGGACATTAAAATACAATGTGAAGCTTTGGGTTATTTCAAAATACGTTGAGTTTAATAATCCTACAAACATTGCGTATGAATTTCCAGAAGAATTTAAACCAGAACTGGATACTGAAGAAGATACTTTAGAAACAAAAGAGACTATTGGAAAAATTTCACGTTCAGACATAAGCATTCTTGATTTGCTAAACTCTAAGCTATTAGCTGTAAACCAAAAGTTAACAATGATTTATAAACCCAGAAACGGCGGTTCGCAGAAAAAATATATTGCAACAGTTCTTGAGGATGGAACATTGAATTTACTTGATCAGAAGTATCCAAGTCCTAGTTATGCAGCTCTTGCAGGAATTCAGAATGCAGGTAGTGATAGAAAAACTGTAAACGGCTGGACTTCGTGGAAAACTGAGGATGGAATTATTATAGCTGAATTACGGGATAAGGTGAGTTTAGAATAGAATTAATCTTGTTTTGACCGTACCTACATTCATTAAAATTACTTGAATATCACGTGAATAAGGAAACGAACATACAACAAACAATTGATCAAATCATCGCTAAAAAAGGAACGGCGGGGAAATCCGTCATTCCGATTTTGCAGGCAATTCAAAGTACCTTCAATTATCTTCCGGAGGAATCTCTGAAATTCGTTTGCGAAAAGACAGAAATCACTCCGGAACAAATTGTCGGAGTAGCTTCGTTTTATTCGCAATTCAGGATGCAGCCTGTTGGCGAACACATTATCAAAGTGTGTGTCGGAACCGCTTGCCATGTGAAAGGCGCGGGACAGGTTTATGATGCTTTCCGCCGCCATTTTAACCTGACGGGACACGAAGAAACTGACGCTTCCCGAAGATATACCATCGAGAAGGTATCCTGCCTCGGATGCTGTACTTTGGCTCCGGTGGTCCAGATTGATGAAATCACCTACGGACATGTTGCTTCGGATAAAGTTGGAAATGTTTTAGCCGATTTCGAAAAGCATGCCGGACTTTCAGGAGCAAGAAAGGGACTTTTCCGGAATGTGGATGGGCAGGAAATTCAGGGAGAAATCCGTATTGGTCTTGGTTCTTGCTGTGTGGCCTCAGGAAGTGAAGATGTAAAAAAAGCTGTTGAAGAGACGATTGCTGACACTGGCATCAAAATCAGCCTGAAAAATGTGGGTTGCGTAGGCATGTGCCATCAGGTTCCACTGGTCGAGATTATTCCTCACAACGAAAAACCAACACTCTATGCCAAGGTGAAACCGGAGGATATTGCCGGAATAATTGCCAGCCACTTCAAACCTCTGGGTACATTCAGCATGCTTAAAAACAGCGTGTATAAGTTTTTTGAAAGTGTGCAGACTGACACGGTTTGGGATGGGGTGAAACAGTATTCGATTGATGCCCGCGAAAAACAGGTTACCGATTTTTTAGATCGTCAGGTTCCGATCGCTACCCAGTACCGTGGAATTATCAATCCGCTCGACATTGAGGAATACAAGGCACACGAAGGTTTTGCTGCGCTAAAAACCTGCCTGACTGAACTAAGTTCCGAAGAAATTATTAAGACCATTAAAGATAGCGGATTACGCGGTCGCGGAGGGGCAGGTTTCCCCACCGGACAGAAGTGGAGTCTGGTTGCCGGAAATCAGTCAGATGTGAAATACCTGATTGTGAATGGCGATGAAGGCGATCCTGGCGCATTTATGGACCGGATGCTGCTCGAATCGTATCCATACCGCGTGATTGAGGGCGCCGTTATTGCAGCCAAAGCGGTAGGCGCCACACAAGGATTTTTCTATATCCGGGCTGAATATCCGCTGGCCGTGAAACGCATCCGACAGGCGCTGGTTTATTGCCGCGAGAAGAATTACCTCGGTGAAAACATTCTGGGAAGCGGATTTTCATTCGACCTGACTATTTACGAAGGAGCTGGGGCATTTGTCTGCGGAGAAGAAACTGCAATGATGCAATCCATCGAAGGACAACGGGGATTTCCACGCATTCGCCCACCTTTTCCTGCGGCGAGTGGTTTGTGGAAACAACCCACGCTGATCAACAATACCGAAACTTTTGCCCAAGTCTCGTACATCATCCGCGAAGGATCGGGCAAGTTTGCTGCAATCGGACGTGGAACCAGCCGCGGCACCAAAGTCTTTGCTTTGGCCGGGAAAGTGAATCGCGGCGGATTGATTGAAGTACCCATGGGAATTACCGTTCGCCAGATTGTAGAAGAAATTGGAGGCGGAGTCCAGAATGGAAAGAAATTCAAGGCGGTGCAAATTGGCGGACCTTCCGGAGGTTGTGTCCCGGCTGAATTGTACGATACGCCTATCGATTACGAATCGCTGCACGAAGTGGGTGCCATGATGGGCTCCGGTGGATTGGTGGTTCTGGATGAAACCGATTGCATGGTGGATATTGCCCATTTTTTTCTGTCGTTTACCCAAAATGAATCCTGCGGAAAATGTACGTTCTGCCGTATTGGAACCAAACGAATGCTCGACATCCTGACTAAAATTACAACAGGGAAAGGTACCTTGAAAGACATGGATGAACTGGAATACCTGGCAGGCTGGACCAAAAAAGGAAGTTTATGCGGTTTGGGAAAATCGGCTCCGAATCCAATCCTGTCAACGTTGAAATATTTCAGGGAAGAATATATTGCACACATCAACGGCAAATGCCCGGGAGGCAAATGTCAGAGTATGATTAAATACCAGATCAACGATTTGTGTATCGGCTGCACCAAATGTGCGCAGAAATGCCCAACTGACGCCATTCTGTTCAAGCCACATGAAAAGCACGAAGTCATTACCGACCTCTGCATCAAATGCGACGCCTGCAGGCAGGTTTGCCCGGTTGATGCGGTGGAGATCGTTTAAAGTTTAAAGTTTCAGGTTTCAGGTTGCGGGATGCGGGTTGCGGGTTTTCGGTCGCGAAGATTGTAGTTTAAATGATCAAAATAGTTTACTATTAAAGTATTAAAAAGTATTACGGAGGATGCCTATAAATGATTCTTTAAAAAAAACCATAACTCGAATCCCGGAACCCGAAACAGTTCTATTAACCCGAAACCCGAATCTCGCAACGCGTAACAATAAAAGACATGAACAGCTACAAAGATCTTGATATTTACAATTTAGCCTACAGATTGGCAATAGATGTTCATAAAATGACTATGACATTGCCAAAATATGAGCTTTATGAACAAGGAAGTCAGGTTCGCAGATCATCAAAAAGCATCAAGGACAATATAGCTGAAGGCTTTGGCCGGAGAAGATATAAGGATGAATTCGTTCGTTTTCTGGTTTTTGCGCATTCTTCCTGTGATGAAGCAATTTCGCAATTGACGATGATCAATGAAATTTATTTTGAAAATAAAGATTTAAACAGTTTACTTGAGGAGTATGAAGTTTTGGGTGCTAAAATCAATAAGTTTATCCAATATGTCGAAGAAAATTGGAAATCTAACCGCAATCCATAACCCGCAACTCGAATCACGTAACTCGCAACAATTTAAAAATGACAAAATTAACTATAAATAATCATCCTATTGAGGTTCAGACCGGTACTTCGGTCTGGCAGGCAGCACAATCTGCTGGAATCAATATTCCAACGATGTGTTACTTGGAAGAAACTGAACATTTCACCTCATGCATGATTTGCCTGGTGAAAGACGCCAAAAACGGACGATTTTTTGCGTCCTGTTCTACCCCGGTATTTGAAGGACAGAATGTCATTACCAATGATGAGGAAACCATCGAATCACGGAAAGCAGCGCTCGAATTGCTGTTGAGCGAACATGTCGGCGATTGCGAAGCCCCATGCCAGTTGGTTTGTCCGGCACACATGAATATTCCGCTGATGAACCGCCTCATTGCCAAAGGTGATTTTGCCAAAGCTTTGGAAGTGGCTAAACGCGACATAGCTTTACCTTCCATTCTCGGACGAATTTGTCCGGCTCCCTGCGAGGCCGGTTGCCGCCGCAAACAGGTAGACGAAGCTGTTTCGATTTGTTTGCTGAAACGATTTGTTGGCGACGAAGATTTGAAAAGTGAAAGTCCTTATCAGCCGCCAAAGGCCGAACTTTCAGGCAAAAAAGTTGCCATAATTGGATCCGGTCCAGCCGGATTAGCCGCTGCATATTACCTTCAGCAAAAAGGTCATCAGTCGGTAATTTTCGAAAAAAATAGCAAGGCTGGTGGCGAGTTGCTTCATATTGATCAGGAAATTTTACCAGCTGAAATCATTGATCAGGAGGTGACTCAAATTGTAGCAACCGGTGTTCAGATTCGCCTGAATGAAACGATTGATGATAGGCGTTTTGCTGAATTGCAAAGTGAATTTGATGTTATTTTGCTCGCTAGCGGAACGATTCCGGAAGGAAGTTCTGCATTCGGACTCAAGACGACCAAGGCTGGAATTTCTGTTGATAAAACCAGCTATATGACTTCAAATCCCAAAGTTTTTGCGGTTGGAAACTCGCTGCGTGCGTCGAAACTCGCCGTGCGTTCAGTTGGTCAGGGAAAGGAGGTGGCAACTGTCATCGATCATTTCTTCAGAAATTCAGAAGTTACCGGATTTCCAGAGAGATTCAATTCGAAATTCGGGAGATTGGCTGAAACTGAGTTTATTCAGTACCAAAAAGATTCAGAAGCCGCTCCACGCCAACAAGCAGATCATTCAGGATTTTCCAAAGAAGCTGCCATTCGTGAAGCAAAACGCTGCATGCACTGCGATTGCCGCAACCCCGAATCCTGTGTATTGCGAGAACTATCCGACCGATATCATGCCGTTCAGAAACGTTTCCAAAGCGAAGAACGTTTCAAGGTTGAAAAATTTATTCACCGTGAAGGCATTGTTTATGAACCCAATAAGTGCATCAAATGTGGCATCTGCATTCGTTTGACCAGGCAACATCAGGAAGAATTTGGATTTACGTTTATTGGTCGTGGATTTGATGTGAAGGTAGGCGTTCCGTTCAACGAAAGTATCCAGAAAGGACTCGAAAAGACAGCCAAAATCGTTGCAATTGCTTGTCCAACGGGAGCATTGGCCATGTTTGAAACTGAGGAACAGATTTGACCAACTTTTAAAAACTGTATGAAAAATGATACAAAATCTTCCAATCACTTTATTAGCTTTTTGAGTAAACATTTATGTAAATTTAGATCCTGCAAAACTGAATACTGAATCTTAATCGTGAATTATGGAAACGTCGGCAAAACCAGTATTTTATTCAATAAACTCATCCAGATGGAAACGATTTTTGTGGGTGGTTAAAATTCTTTCGGTCTTCGCGGCGATAGGGGTCGGATGTATTATGTTTTCCTTGTTTCACAAACAGGTTTTTAAACTTCCAACGCTTCGGGAGCACTTGATGCTGGCCCAAAAGGAAGGACTCAAGTACAAAAGTGCCGACGTAAAAGCCGCCGAAAACGAATATTTTGTGAAATTGGCGAAAGAAGCCAGAATCAGGAAGGAGCATAATTTTTACAAAAAAGATAAAGTTATTCCCGGCGAGATAAAAAAATATACTCCGGTACGTGCCGGATTTTACGTCAACTGGGATATTCAGTCCAGATATTCGCTCGACCAGGATGCTTCAAAAATGAATATGATCCTTCCTGAATGGCTCTCTATTCAGGATACTTCCGAAGAAATTGTGGCCGAAATTGACCTTCCGGCACTCGAAATCATGCGACGTAACCACCTTGCCGTTGTGCCCATGTTATCCAATAGCAATAAGGATGTCTGGAACTCCAAAAATCTTCACCGCATCATCACATCTCCTGAACGTCGTACCCGGCTTATTAATAACCTGATTAAAATACTGGATACCTATAAATTTAACGGGGTAAATATTGACTTCGAGGATTTAACCTATGAAAAAACGGATGAATATCTGGTGATCTTCATGAAAGAATTGCATCAGCAGTTAAGCCGGAGGAATTATTTGGTAACCCAGGATGTTGCGCCTTTTAACGAAGACTACAACGTGGCAGAACTGGCAAAGTATAACGATTTCCTTTTTCTGATGGCCTACGATCAGCATAATTCAACGACCGAGGCTGGTCCGGTTGCGGCACAGCTATGGCTGGAAGCGGGTTTGGGCGAACTCTGTAATAAAGTTCCATCCGATAAAGTGGTGGTATGTGTCGCCGCATTTGGCTACGACTGGGAAGACGGCTTTCAGGGAGAGGATGTGACTTATCAGGAAGCCATTTCTACAGCGCTCGATAGTGAGGGAAAGGTGAAATTCGACAATAATACCTACAACCTCGATTATTCCTACTCGGATGACAATGACAAAACACATCACGTTTATTTTGCTGATGCGGCAACCGCATACAATGCGATGCGGGCGGCTGCAGATTTCGAAACTTCCGGAGTGGCCATATGGCGGCTGGGATCTGAAGATCCGCGATTGTGGAAGTTTTACCACCTCGATCTTTCCGTAAAAACCTTGAGCACAAGTCCTTTTGACGTGAATTATCTCCAAAAAGAACAATCCTCATACAGTGTGGATTATGTCGGCGCAGGCGAAATCCTGAATATCCAATCTGTTCCTCATCCGGGCAAATTCAGTATTGATTATGACAGGGCTGACAACCTTGTGGCAGAGGAAGAATATCTCAGTTTACCTTCAGGCTATGTAATCAATAAAGCAGGTGAAAATAAGGGAAAGATTGTGCTGACCTTTGACGATGGTCCTGACGAGCGATTCACTCCGCGCATTCTGGATATTCTCCATAAGTACAAGGTTCCTGCGGTATTTTTTATCACCGGGGTTAACGCGGAACAAAATCTGCCACTGGTTCAGCGAATCTACCGGGAAGGACATGAAATCGGAAATCACACCTTCCTACACCCGAATCTGGAACTGGTATCCGACGATCGCCTTAAACTGGAGCTGCGTTCTACCGGATATATCATCGAAAGTTTAACCGGTCATGCGACTACATTTTTCAGACCACCCTATAATACCGATGCGGAGCCGACCAGCCCGATACAAATCAGTCCCATTTATACCGCCAAAGAAGAAGGATATTTGACGATTGGTTCCTCGATCGATCCGCGCGACTGGGAAGAAGGAGTTTCTTCGGATAGCATTGTTACCCGAGCGATTCGCGAGCAAAAACTGGGAAATATCATGCTCATGCACGATGCCGGTGGTGAACGTGAATCGACGGTTGGCGCCTTGCCCGGGATCATTGAATATTACCAGTCACATGGTTATCAGTTTGTTAGTCTGGCCAGCCTAATGAATAAGAAACGTGATGATGTGATGCCTCAGGCGGTCGGTTCCTTCGACAAATATCTTCAGTCGGCTGATGCGACCGTATTTAAATCGGGGTATTATTTCAACCGGATTGTATCGGCTATTTTCTTCCTCGCAATGATCCTTTCGCTTTTAAAAATAATGAGTATTGCTATTTTGGCGATCCGGCAAAGAAGAAAATCAAAACGAAGAGCGGCCCAATTGCCCACAATAACTGAACACAAAGTAAGTATCATCGTTCCGGGATACAATGAAGAAATTACTGCCCCAAAAACTGTTGAAAATCTGCTGCTTTCCGACTATCCCGATATCGAAATCGTTTTTGTTGACGATGGTTCGAAAGACAATACCTATAAAAACATCCATGCGCTCTACGGAAATCATCCGAAAGTAAAAGTGCTGACCAAAGTCAACGGAGGAAAAGCTTCGGCCCTGAATTACGGGATTGGATTTGCTTCAGGAGATATTCTGGTGTGCATCGATGCGGATACGGTTCTCCTTCCTGATGCAATTTCAAGAATGGTGGCCAGTTTTGATGATCCTAAAGTTGCCGCTGTGGCCGGAAACGTAAAGGTTGGAAATCGGATCAATCTGCTGACTCGCTGGCAGGCAATCGAATACATCACAAGTCAGAATTTCGACCGCCGTGCCTACGAAGCTGTCAATGCCATTATGGTGGTACCTGGTGCCATAGGAGCCTTCAGGCGCGATGCTGTTCAAAAAGTTGGGATGTTTACTACCGATACGCTTGCTGAGGATTGTGACCTTACCTTGCGTCTGCTGGAAGCGGGTTACAAGGTACGAACCTGCAACGAAGCGATGGCTTTTACCGAAGTGCCAGAAACCTTGCACATGTTAATGAAACAGCGCTTCCGCTGGACCTTTGGAATTATGCAGTCGTTCTGGAAGCATCGTGGCAACCTGTTTGTGCGAAGAAATCCAAATTTAGGTTGGGTGGTTCTGCCTAATATCCTGATCTTCCAGCTCATTTTACCGCTGTTGTCGCCATTGGTCGACCTGACTCTGATTTTCTCCTTGTTCATGCCGAAAGGTGAAATTATTGCCTTGCTTTATTTTGGATATTATTTTCTGGATATGGGCATTTCTGCTCTTGCTTTCCACTTCGACGGCGAAAAATTTACGCTGCGCGAAGCCGGTAATCTGTTCCTGCAAAGGATCATTTATCGTCAGCTGTTATGGTATGTCCTGGTAAAGGGTTATCTGCGTGCCATGAAAGGTGAACTGGAAGCCTGGGGTTTCCTCAAACGGACCGGCAGTGTGGAAATGGCAGTGAAATAAGCCAATAGATTTAAAATATTTTTGATTTGGTGCAAGACCAAAACATAAAAACGATATGAGAATTTATCAAATAATAGTTATTCAGTTTTTCTATTTCATGTGCCTGACTGCATCTGCCCAACCCTGGACCATCTTCCGCGGAAATCAGCAGCTTTCAGGAACAACTTCAGCCAATCTTCCGGAGAAACTGAAGCTGCTTTCTTCCTTTCAAACGGGCGACGATATTAAGGCATCGCCGGTAGTAGATGGTCAAACCATTTTCTGCGGATCGACCGACGGAACCATGTATGCCATTGATTTCGAAGGAAAACTGAAATGGAAGTTTGTGTCGGGCAATTCAATTGAAGCGCCGGCGCTGGTAATGAATGGTTCGGTTTTGTTTGGTCAGCTTGACGGATTATTTTACCGGCTCGACGAGAAAACCGGCAAGCAAATCTGGAAATATAAAACCGACAACCAGATCATGGGTTCAGCCAACTGGCTGAAAATCGGGGGCCAGGTTCGGCTGTTTGTCGGAAGTTACGATTATAACCTCCATTGCTTCGGGTTTGTGATGGGCGACAGCATCTGGCGCTACGAATCGGATAATTACATCAATGGTGCACCGGCGGTTTACGGCAAGAATGCCGTTTTTGGCGGTTGCGACGGTTTTTTACATCTGGTGAACATCGAAACCGGAAAGGTGTTTAAAAAGATTAAATTGGAAACATACATCGCTTCTTCTCCGGTTATCGACAGCAAATTTGCTTATGTCGGTGATTACGAAGGAAAGTTTTTTTGTATCGATCTGGATGCCGGGATAATTGCATGGAAATATCATGAAAAAGATAAAAACCTGCCGTTTATAGCGTCTCCGGCCCTGAGCGGGAATTTTGTCGTGATCGGAAATCAGGATAAGTTTATCTACTGTTTTGATAAAAGTTCGGGGAAAATCGTCTGGAAGGTAAAAACCAGCAACCGGGTAGAGTCGTCATCAGTCATTGCTTCCGGAAAAATAATCACTGGAACCATGGATGGAATGCTCTATATTCATGACCTGAAAACCGGGGCTGAACTTTGGAAGTACGAACTGGGAAGCCCGATTATTGGCAGTCCGGCAGTCGTTTCAGGAAAGATTATTGTTGGGGCTGGGGATGGAAGGATTTATATTTTTGGATAACAGGCTCCCCCAAACCCCCTCTAAAGGAGGGGGCTTAAAAATTGCATTTAATTTTAGTTAATGTTTAATAATATATCAACCACGAAGCTGTTCTTTCTCCCTCCCCTTCGGGGAGGGTTGGGGGTGGGGCCGTGGATTTTGGAGGGGCTTCAATGAAAATCGCACACATCATACCGGGTTCTGGCGGCAGTTTTTACTGTGGAAACTGCATGCGCGACAGCAAATTTGTGAAGGCTTTGAAGGATTTGGGGCACGAAACGATCAAAGTGCCTTTGTATCTACCTATTTTTGAGGATGCACACGATTTGGAAGAAGTGCCGGTATTTTACGGGGCAGTAAATCTTTATCTTAAACAACAATTTCCGATTTTCAGGCACATGCCCGTGTTTGTCGAGCATGCTTTAGATTCGAAAAGTGTTCTGGAAATGGCCGCCCGCAAAGCCGGTTCAACCCGTGCAAAAGGCCTGGAGGAAATGACCATCTCGATGCTCCTGGGAGAAGATGGTAACCAAAAAGTAGAACTCGAACGACTGGTCGATTGGCTGGCTGATGAGGCCAAACCAGATGTTATTCACCTGTCGAATGCCTTGCTGCTCGGGCTGGCCCACCGCATTAAACAACGAATGGATATTCCCGTGATTTGTTCGCTTCAGGACGAAGATGTCTGGGTGGATGCCATGACGGATCAATACCGGCAAAAAGTATGGGACTTGATGAGCGAACGTGGAAAAGATGTGGATATGTTTATTCCGGTCAGCGATTTTTTTTCGGCTGAGATTCATAAACGCATGGTCATTCCGGAAAGCAAAATGCAAACGGTTCATCTGGGGGTGGATACCGCCGATTATTCACCCAAATCGATCGCCGAAAAGGAACCAATAATTGGCTATCTCTCGCGGATATGCGAAGAAAACGGACTGGCAGTGCTGGTCGATGCTTATATCATTCTACGGAAGAATACGGCCTATTCGGCGGTAAAGCTAAAAATTACCGGTGGGAAAACGGGCGACGATCTCCAATATATCAGAGAACAAAAACAGAAAATTTCCAAAGCCGGATTGGCTCAGGACGTATTCTGGGTCGACGAATTTGAAGGTGAGGAAAGGCAAAAATTCTTCAATACGGTCCGCCTGCTATCGGTACCTGTATTGAATGGTGAGGCTTTTGGCTTGTATATGCTCGAGGCTATGGCCTCCGGAATTCCGGTGGTTCAACCTGCCTTAGGCGCTTTCCCTGAAGTGATTGAAATAAGCGGCGGCGGAACTATCTATTCATCGAACGAGCCACAACAGTTAGCCGATGTGCTTGCTTCATTGATCCTGAACGATCAGAAACTTCAGGAATTAAGTACCGCCGGGCTCTCCGGAGTAAACGCTCATTTCGACATTCATGCCCAGGCCAAAAAGATGGTGGCAGTGTATGAAAAAATTTTGATAAATATTCAGTAGTCATGACCCATTTATAAATATTCGGAATGCTTCTTAAACTCGGTAAAATATCCAAGTCCTACTCCAAAGACCGCACGATACTTGATCAGCTTGATCTGGATGTTAAGTCTGGTGAACGGATTGCCATTGTAGGACCGTCAGGTTCAGGCAAAACAACCCTCTTGAACCTGATCGGTGCTCTGGATCGGCCCGATTCAGGCAAAATGTATTTCGAAAATCAGGATTTGTCTGCGTTTTCTGATCAACAACTGGCCAGTTTCCGGAACGAAAAAATCGGGTTTGTTTTCCAATTACACCATTTGCTGCCGCAGCTGACACTCCTCGAAAACATACTTTTACCAACCCTGACCAACAAAAAGCTTCAGGGAAAAGAAACCATGGAACGTGCGCAGAAATTGATAAACCGGATGGGATTGGCCGAAGTGGCTCATCAAAAACCGTCGGAACTTTCGGGAGGCGAATGCCAGCGGACTGCGGTTGCACGGGCATTGATCAACCGTCCAAGGTTGATTTTGGCCGACGAACCAACCGGTGCACTCGACCAGAAATCGGCTTTCAACCTGACTGACTTGTTAGTTGAATTGAATCAGGAAGAAGGAGTTTCCCTGATTGTGGTCACGCACTCGATGGATGTGGCAAACAAAATGGATCGGATCTATAGGCTTGAAAACGGGAAACTGGTTGAATCCTGATTATGGAACCACAATAGACACAAAGGACACATAGTTTTTTTAATCTTCAAATTTTCAAATCTTCAAATCATGCGTTACATTTCCATTCTTCGGGGAATCAATGTGGGCGGAAACCGGAAAATCCGGATGGCAGACCTGAAAGTGATGTTTGAATCGCTTGGCTTTTCGAATGTGCGAACCTACATTCAAAGCGGAAATGTCATTTTTGAATCGGATCAAATGTTATCAACTACTGATCTGGAGAAAAACATTCAGCAGTCGATTTCAGAATCCTTTGGTTTTGATGTGCCGGTAATTGTGCGAACTGAAGAAGAAATGGCGAAATCCATTGCCAATAATCCGTTCTGGAAGGAAAAAGATGCGGATATTGACCGGCTTCACCTGACTTTTTTGAAGGATTTGCCCGTTTCGGAAAAGCTCGAGAAGATAAGTAGCTTGGCTTTTCCACCCGATAAATTTGAAATCATTGGGAGAGATGTCTTTATTTTCTGTTCAGCCGGTTATAGCGATTCAAAACTGACCAATCAGTTTTTCGAAAGCAAACTGGGCGTTCAGGCTACCACCCGAAATTGGAAAACCGTAATGAAATTGCACGAATTAGTTTTGTTTAATATCTAAAATCTAATATCTATTTCAACTGAATGTCCCTCTTCAAACTCATACTGAAATCTGCCTGGAACTTCCGGAAACTCAATCTGACGATAATCCTCGGGATTGCTTTAAGCACGGCCATTTTGGTGGGTGCGCTCATCATTGGCGATTCGGTGAAATACAGTTTGCAACAAATCACGGTTCAGCGGTTGGGGAAGACTTCGCAGGTAATCACGGCTGGAGAACGCTTGTTTGGACAAAAATTGGCAACAGAATTAGTAGAAAAAACCGGTACAGAAACCGCTGCTTTGCTTCGTTGCAATGGTTTTGGAGTGATCGGTGGAGGTAAACTTCGAATCAATCAGTTGGCTGTTTGGGGCGTCGATGCCACGATCGGAAATTTCGCCAGTTATCCGGAATTGTTTCAACTGCAAAACAATGAGGTGGCGATTAATGAGAATCTGGCTTCACTTTCAGGATTAAAAATTGGCGACGAATTTTTGCTTCGGGTAAACAAACTGAATACCTTTCCGGCTAATACGCCTTTCGTTTCCGAGAAAGAAGCGACGGTTTCTTTTCGGGTAAGAGTTTTACGAATCCTCAAACCTGATGAACTGGGAAATTTCAATCTGAAAAACATACAATCCGCACCGCGCAATGTTTTCATGAATCTCGACTGGCTGAACCGGCAGATGGGACTTCAGCAAAAAGCCAATGTGTTACTGGTTGCCGAAGGTGTTTCGGACGCCGAATTAATCAAAAACCTTCAAAAATGCTGGAAACTGGAGGATCTGAACCTAAAACTGAGGGAAAATCAGGAATTAAATTATACCGAATTGATTTCGGATCGCGTGTTTGTTGAACCGGCAGTTGCACAATTTTGCCTGAATAAAATGCCCGGATCACAGGCTGTTTTCAGCTATTTCATTAATCAGTTTACTCTGAATGGAAGGCAAACTCCCTATTCGTTTGTTTCGTCCGATCCAACGCTTTCAAGCAATCAAATTTCAGTCAGCAAATGGCTGGCCGAGGATTTGAAGACAAAACCAGGCGACGCAATTAAACTTTCATATTTCGAAGTTGGACCGCTTCGAAGGTTGGTACTGAAGGACACTACATTTGTGGTCAGTCAGGTTTTTGAACAAACCGGGAAAAACGCCGATCAGAACCTGATGCCGGTTATTCCGGGGCTATCGGATGTGGGCAATTGCCGCGACTGGAAAACCGGAGTGCCGGTCGATTTAATGAAAATTCGCCCACAAGATGAAGCCTATTGGAAAGCCTTTAAAGGAACTCCGAAAGCCTTTGTTTCGCTCGAAACAGCCCAAAAACTTTGGAAAAACCGCTTTGGACAATCGACTGCGATTCGCGTGGAAGGTCTGAAAAAAGCTGAACTCGAAAAACAATTGCTGGCCGGACTGACTCCTTCCCAGATGGGCTTCGATGTCAAAAATGTCAAAACCGATGGACTGGCAGCAGCAAGCAACGGAACCGATTTTGGCGGTCTGTTTATCGGACTCAGTTTTTTTGTGCTGTTTGCCGCGGTGCTGCTGGTTTTTCTGTTGTTCAAATTGTATCTCGGGTTTCGCAAATCGGAAATCGGCACCATTTCGGCGTTAGGTTTTTCATTTCGAACCATCCGCAAATTGTTTTTGACTGAAGCTTCGGTTTTTGTCGGGTTGGGCATTTTGCTTGGAATTCCATTCAGCATCTTTTACAATCGCCTGATTTTAATAGCAATCAACACGATTTGGGTCGATATCGTCCGCACATCGATCGTAAATATTCACATCCGACCGGTTTCGCTGATTACCGGTAGCGTGGCTATTGCCGTAATTTCCCTGGCTGCGATCGGATTTATCCTGAATCGTTTCCTGAAAAATGAAGCGATTGCCCTGCAGAGAAAATCCGACCTGAAAAAAGTCAGGCATAGACGATGGTCGCTGGGCATCGGCCTTTTCCTGATTACTTTTTCCTTTTTCCTTCTGTTCTCAATGGGCTTCCGGAGCGGTGAAATAAATCCTGAAATGTTCTTCATCAGCGGTTTTGGTTTGTTGCCGGGATTGATCCTGATTTTCGACTTTTGGATGCACCGGTTGGCAATTCAGGAAAAAACCTTGGACTTTTCGCTGCGCACCTTTCTCCTGAAACGGATTGCCGGAGAACGACGCCGCAATGTGATGATCGTAAGCTTTCTGTCAGTAGGTGTTTTTATGGTCGTTTCCACCGGATTGAACCGCAAAGATTTGACTGCTCATGCCGATTTGCCTTCCTCCGGAACGGGAGGATACGACTATTTTGTGGAAACGACCATGCCGGTGCTTTTCGATGCCGGCACCTCAAAAGGCAAAGACGAGCTGAACCTGCCTGCCGGAGCGGAGATGGTGCAGTTTCAGTCGCAGCCCGGCGACGATGCCAGTTGCCTGAACCTGAACAAGGTTTCGCGACCACGTTTGATTGCCTGCAATCCGGCTGCTTTCGATCGGCGCGGTGCTTTTACTTTTGCTACCCGAACAGACGATCTGGATGCTCAGCATCCCTGGCTGACGCTGAACAAAACGTTGGCCGATGATGTGATTCCGGCGTTTGCCGACCAAACGGTGATTCAATGGGGACTGATGAAAAACATTGGCGATACGCTGATGTACAAAACCGAAGACGGCAAGGATTTGAAGCTGAAACTGGTTGGCGGACTGGACAATTCGGTCTTTCAGGGCAATGTGCTGATTGCTGAAAGTCATTTCAACCGGGCATTTCCATCGGTAAGCGGTTCAAATATTTTCCTGATTGATGCGCCTGACAAATCCATTACTACCGAAGATTTGCAAACCGGCATGCGTATTTACGGTCCCGAAATCAGTAGAACAACCGACCGTTTACTATCGTTTTACACCATCGAAAATACGTACCTGAATATCTTCCTGATGCTGGGTGCGCTGGGACTTTTGATTGGTACCCTCGGGCTCGGAATCCTGATTTTCCGGATCACTTTTGAGCAGATTCCTGAATATGCTTTGCTACTGTCGCTGGGCTTTTCCAAATCCATTATTCAGCGAATGGTGATAAATGAAAAGCTTTTCCTGATGTTCGTTTCCGTCCTCACCGGCCTGATCCCGGCTGTTTTGATCGCCTTACCTTCTTTGATTTCTTCGCTTTATGCGAACCTGTGGATTTGGCTTCCTGCCATTTCGGTGCTGATAATTTTAAGCGGCGCTATTTTTAGTTTTGTTGCGATCCGGATGGCTTTCCGGCAAAATTTGGTGAAGGCGCTGAGGAATGAATAGGTTATAAACCTGAGTCAGGGCTTCACTTGGAGTGAAACCCTAACTTATTTTTAAATTGTCAACTTTAATTCTGTGTTGTCGTTTGTTACTGAAAGCACTCAAATGGGTAAAAGACTATTTTGGGGAAACTATGCAGTTTGCAATTAGCTTTTATTCGTCGGCTTCTTTCAAGGCCAGTAACTCAATTTCAGCCGATAAGCGAAAGTCAGTTTGTTTGATTTTTTGGAGAAGAGGTTTGATCGATGGAATTTTACCGGTAAGTTTTGCTTTGATGATTACTCCAATTGTTCCGGTAAAAGAAATACCAAGTTGTTCTGCAATCTTTCGGGCTTTGTAATCATCAAGGATGATTGTGCTGTTGGGTATTTCAAGAGCCAACGCAATTGCACTTGATTCGCCTTTGTCAATTTGCATTTCCAAGATTTGTTGCCTGTACTTATCGGTGACCTCAATGATTTCAACCCATTCAGGAAGCGCTTCGCCATATTCCCCTGCGATATCCGGAGTTGTAATAATTTGTCCGTAAACTTTGTGCAAAAGTTCAAGTTCTCCGATGTTTGTCAGAATAATGAGGCAACTGGTATCAGAAATAATAGTTTTAAGCATTTGCAACGTCGCTTGATAAGTCTGATGCCGGAAAATTAAATATGGAGACATTATAACTTCCCATTAATTCGGCAAAGGTTCTTTTCGTAAGGCCTGCAACTTCAGCTGCCTGCCCAAGAGAAAGCTTGCCCTGTTCGTATAACCGGGTAGCAACAAGCATTGCAAGACCTCTATTGTCAACGTCCAAACTATCTGGCACTTTGAGCGTGAGTGTTTTCATGATTCAAAGTTACGAAAAATCCGATGTTTAATGCGTCTAAAATCTCCGAAAGATTTGTAGGGTGGGTATAAGACTGATCCGATGAACTCCAGTCATCGGATCAGTTGCCAAAGACGAACCAAATATCTCGTCTCCAGCTCAAATTAGACGTTAGTTTTTCTTATTTCACTTTTCCGGCAGCATTCTCCAAAACCACATTGGAAAGGACTGCAGTGGTTGTTTGATCGGGAATGTGTGAACATAAACCAATACCGACATAGAAAGGCTTTTTCATATTCAATTTCAGCGCTTCGCCATACTGTTTCATCGGTTCTCCATTCATGCTCAGGAAAATGGCAAAGGCATCTCCTCGTTTTTCAATGCCCAGACGAAGAGCACTCCGTTTGTCTACACGCATTTCCTTCATCTCTGCGTTTTTTTCAGGCCGGTAAGCCAGGTGAATCAGGCCACCGCCATGTATTCCAACCATAGCTTCTTTGGAATCATCTTCAAGGTTTTGGCGGATAACAAGCACCACTTTTCGGTCATCGTAGCCTTCCTTGTCCGGAAA
Source organism: Prolixibacteraceae bacterium (assembly GCA_025355875.1). GTDB lineage: Bacteria > Bacteroidota > Bacteroidia > Bacteroidales > Prolixibacteraceae > Aquipluma. Next base: position 28,451 of record JANXYV010000036.1, read on the forward strand.
GTTGACATCAGCTGCCAACGATACATCGCCTGACATTTTCTTCCAGATATAACGAAATTCATCGCGGGTGTACCAAATGTTGTACCCGGCTGAGGTGATCGTGTATTGGTTGGTTTTTTCATTGTAGCTGGATGAACCGTGTACCAAAGCCGCTCCAACATCGCTCTGGCCATCAAAAATGCCAATTTTTGAGTTGTCAGTTTTGGTAGCGCGGTGAAAATCAACAGGAGGTGGAACCTGCTTGTGAGTGGCAGATCCTGGTAGTGCCCATTCGGGAACTGTTACTTTCTCTGTTCCTTTCTGGGCAGAGGAAATGTACGATGTGGCACATAAGATGAGGGCAGTCAGCAGCAAGGCAAGTATACTCCGATACAAACTCACATTCGTTTTGGTGGTTGCATTAAACAGGCTTTTCATGGCAGTTGTTTGTTAAGGTTATGATGAGAAAACTGGTTTAAAAGTAATGGATTTTCAGGAAATACCTGAGAATGGCCGAAAAATCCGGAAGACCACACAAAAAAAATCCCCTCCGGAAACCTGTTCCGAAGGGGATCTACCATTTAATTAAACCTAAACCAACTATTTTATTTCAAGCATTTTTCCTTTTACATTGATTCTTCCCGTCAGGACTTCGGTCGTCTGAGCATCGGCTGCGCCGGTAAATCCAGGCTGTTTTCCACCAACTGAAACGGTAAAATATCCAGGTTCGACGACCAGTTTATTTTTATCATTGATCATCGAAAGCTGTCGTGGCTCTAGCGAAAACTCAACGGTTTTGGATTCGCCTTTCTTCAGCGAAATCCGTTTAAATCCTTCCAGCGAGCGGATCGGACGCGGTGTCGATGCTTTTTCATCGGTCAGGTAGAGCTGAACCACCTCATCGCCATCACGGTCGCCCGAATTGGTCGCTTTCACCGAAATTTTTATATTTTCCCCTATTTTGGCTTCCTTCTGTAGATTCAAATCGGAATAGGTGAACCGCGTGTAGCTCAGCCCAAATCCGAACGGATAAAGCGGTGTCTGCCTGAAATACCTGTAAGTGCGTCCTTCCATATCATAGTTTTCAAAAGCTGGCAGCTGATCAACCGATTTATAATAAGTAACCGGCAAACGTCCGGCTGGATTGTAATCGCCAAATAATACATCAGCCACGGCATTTCCGCCTTCCTGACCCGGATATCCGGCGGTTATAATGGCATCCATATTTTCAGCAGCATAATTGATGGAAAGCGCACTTCCATTAATCAGTACCAAAACAATAGGTTTTCCGGTTGCTTTCATGGCTTCCATCAGGTCGCTCTGCGTTTTTGGAAGGTTCAGGTGAGTACGGTCGCCTCCTTTGAACCCGTCGACCTGAATCGGCATCTCCTCCCCTTCTAGACGCTGGTTCAATCCTAAAACCAAAACCACCACATCCGATTTTTTGGCTGCTTCCACTGCCTCAGCCAGCATGTTTGGCTGCGGAGTTGCCCACAATAACTTTGCATCGCCATCACCATGAAAATTGGCGTAATCGAAAACGAGTTTATACCGTTTTCCTGCTTCCAATTTCATTTTTTTCGAATCGTGAAAGGCACTGTGTTCATTGTTTCCTCCAAGGATTTCTTTTCCTTCATAGAAAATCCTGAAGGATGGCATGCTCCATCCACCGATTTCATAGTCACCGGTTTGAGGCACTTTCAGGTAAGTAGTCCAACGGACCCCAAAATTATCGACCGGCATCCTTGGATCGGGCGAACCAGATTCCCAGTAAAAATCAATATTATCATCAATCCGGGTGAACAATGGTTTTCCTTCCAGCTTGTTATTCGCGAAGTATTCACCGAAAACGCCTTGCTTTCCATCTTCGGTCTCCAGATAAATGGAAGGGATTGGCACCAGTTTTGAAATTCCATTGGCCAGTTCGCTTCCCTGTGCATAAATCACCTCGGTTTGCGGAACTACTTTGTTCCGGATTCCCTGAAGCACGGTCACCGGATGCGAAGGAATTCCATTGTAATTGCCCCAGAGCGATTCAACTTCGTCGGCATTCGGTCCAACCACGGCAATGCGGGTCAGGTTTTTCTTCAGCGGCAATTCGTTATGGGCGTTTTTCAGCAGCACGATACTTTTTGCCGCCGCAACACGGGCCAGGTAATCGTGTGCAGGGTTGTCGTTTACAGAGAAAGGTATTTGTGCATACGGTACTTTTTCGTCCGGATCGAACATTCCTAATTTGAATCGTGCAGTCATTAACCGGCCCACACAAAGATCCAGGTCTTTTTCAGTGACCAGTCCGCGTTTTACCGCTTCGGGTAAGGCTTTGTACGAATCGCCGCACTCCAGATCGGTTCCTTGTTTCACAGCCATTGCAGCCGCTTCGGCTTCGTCTTTGGCGACTTTGTGAGTTTGCCAGATGTCAGCAATCGCCCAGCAATCGCTAACCACATAACCTTTAAAACCCCACTCATTGCGAAGTATTCCTGAAAGTTCGGTACTGGCGTTGCAAGCCTGACCATGCAAGCGGTTGTAGGCTCCCATGACAGAATAAACACCGCCATCGACTACCAGCGTTCGGAATGCGGGCAAATACGTTTCGCGCAAATCGCGTTCGCTGACCCTGGCATCAAATACATGACGCGAAGGCTCAGGTCCTGAATGAACGGCATAATGTTTGGCTGTTGCCACCACTTTAAGGTAATTCGGATCGTCGCCCTGCAAACCTTTCACAAACTGAACACCCATTTGTCCGGTCAGGAAAGGATCTTCACCATAGGTTTCATGACCACGTCCCCATCTGGGATCCCTGAAAATATTGATGTTGGGCGACCAAAACGTCAAACCCTGATAAATCTGACGCTGTCCGCGACGGACAAATTCGTGATGTTTGGCGCGTGCTTCGTCCGAAATAACCGAGGCAACTTCATGCACCAGCTCGGTATCCCACGAAGCGGCAATCGAGATGGATTGAGGAAAAACGGTAGCATATCCTGCACGGGCCACACCGTGCAAACATTCGTTCCACCAGTTGTACTCCGGAATCCCAAGCCGCACGATGGCCGGCGCCTGGTATCGCATTTGTTCGATTTTCTCCTGAATGGTCATTTCAGAAAGCAGGCTTTCGACGCGTTCCTGAGTAGAAAGGTTGGTGTTTTGAAATTGGAATTTTACCTGTGAAATGCCAAAAAGCGGGCACAAAAGCAAGATTAAGAAATACAGTTTATTTTTCATATTACGATTAATTGAAGTTATTCTGGTCTGGTCTGGTCTGCAAAATTAGAAAAGGAAGCTGAATTTCAAAATAAATGATTCAGTCAAATCATGATTTATTTTGTAATCCAACCCAATTACTGACCAGTTGTTTCCGGATAGATTACTATTAAATGACCAACAAATACAGCAGAGCAGCCACCACCGCTCCGATAATCGGGCCAACCACCGGAATCCATGCATAGCCCCAATCACTGGTACCTTTGGATTTTATTGGAACAAGGGAATGAATAATCCGTGGTCCCAGATCACGAACTGGATTGATCGCATAACCCGTCAGTCCGCCCAAACTCATGCCTATAGAAACAACCAGCAAAGCGACCGGAAGCGCTCCTACCGAGCCCAATCCGATTTTCACATCGCCAATGCCTTGAGATTTAAATTCAGGACCAGCGATGAATAACACAACGATTATCAGGACAAAAGTTCCGACCACTTCACTTAATAAATTACGAGGTGTATTTTTGATTGCCGGCGATGTGCAAAATGTTCCTTTTATGGATCCCGGTTCCTCTGTCCGGTTATAATGATCGGCATACAAAAGCCAGGTTAAAAATGCTCCTGACATTGCGCCCAGGAATTGGGCGAGAACGTACATAGGTGCATCAGACCATGCAAATTTTCCGGCAACAGCCAGACCGATGGTTACTGCAGGATTTAAATGCGCGCCGCTCGACGGTCCTGCCACAATAACGCCAAGAAAAACACCCAAACCCCATCCCAAAGTGATAAGTACCCAGTCGGCGCCTCTTGCAAAGGTTTCCTTCAACAAACTATTGGCACAAACTCCGGTTCCCATCAGGATGAGGATTAAAGTACCCAGATATTCTGCAACTATAGGATTCATAGATTTTATTTTAAGATGTATCCATTCGCCAGTTCAGTGTACAATTGAACCTGCTCCCTCTGCCATTTCCGCCTATACCCCAGTTCTTTAGCCATAATTGCGGCCACTTCGGGAGCCATCTCAATGCTGGCACGGGCATCAAGTAAAAGGGCCCGCGTTCTTCGGGCAAGAACATCCTCCACGGTGCGTGCCATTTCTTCGCGGACGGCCCAAATCACCTCAGCCTTCAAATATGGTAAATTGACATGGAGCTTTTTACCTAGTTCCGGATCCAGGCCAATCAAGGCTTTGATCTTTGGAAGATCGGATCCATAAACATGCAAATGACCTACATGATTGCGGTTCTTCATATATCCGTGGATGGGCATGTTTTTGGTAACACATTCCTTACTGTCGAGTCCACCCAAAAGTATCGCTTTCTCAATGATATCTTCTCCCATCTTCCGGTAGGTAGTCCATTTTCCTCCGATCATGGTAATTAATCCGGATTTTGAAATAATCAACTTGTGGCTGCGGGAAATTTCCTTGGTTTCCTGGTTTTTTTCCTTTGGCGCAGCGAGCGGCCTCAAACCAGCAAAAATGCTCAGAACATCCTTGCGCTTTGGTTTTTTCGTCAGGTATTTATTGGCTGTGCTTAAAATAAATTTGATTTCCTCTTCCAATGGACGTGGCTCAATTTCCGGCTTTTCAACCGGTGTGTCGGTTGTACCCACGACCACTTTTCCATGCCATGGAACCGCGAATAACACGCGGCCATCGTCGGTTTTGGGGATCATGATCGCTGAATTTCCCTGAAGGAACGACTGATCCAGGATAATGTGAATGCCCTGACTGGGAACCACGGTTTTTTTATGATCCGGCTCATCCATCTGGTTGATTGAGTCGACAAAGATTCCGGTTGAATTCACCACCACTTTTGCCTTAATCAGATACGATTTCCCATTCTCCGAATCGAAACATTCGACTCCGGAAATGATTCCTTCTTCATTTTTGATCAGTTGTGTCACCCCGCAATTATTCAGCACGTACCCGCCATTATCGGTAATGGTTTGCGCCAGACTGATGGCCAGCCTCGAATCGTCGAACTGGCCGTCCTGATAAATGACGCCGCCCTTCAAACCTTCCTCAACCAGGTTTGGAATGGCTTTCATGGTTTCTTCCTTGGTAATGTGGATCGAAGGACCTAAGCCCAGTTTACCGGCCATCATATCGTAAACTTTCAATCCGACGGTGTAAAAGGGTCCATCCCACCAATCATAATTTGGGATAATAAACTGCTGATTTTTGACCAGGTGCGGTGCATTTTGCAGAAGTAATCCGCGTTCGTTGAGCGCTTCCAAAACCAAACCGACATCGCCGGCAGCAAGGTACCTGACGCCACCGTGAACCAACTTGGTACTTCGCGACGAAGTGCCTTTGGCGAAGTCGTATTTTTCGAGAACAAGCGTGTCAAATCCTCTCGAAGCGGCATCCACACCGGCACCCAGCCCGGTTGCACCACCTCCGATGATCACAATATCCCAGATTTTATCCGGAGAATATTGAATTGCCCTTAACGATTCTGATCGTTTCATTTTTCAGTTTTTGAAGGTCGGTTTTATTTCGTCCGAAAAGTGACTAAGCCCTAATCAGTTTTTCTCACGGACGATTTCTGTACTGCAACTCCACTGTTCACTTTTTCCTCCTGGCTCCTCTTTCCAGATGACTTTTTTCTGAAGGTTCAGTCAATCCAGTTTTTGGTCCGTTCAACAGCTTTATACCAACGCGCTTTAAGCATGCCAATATCGTCCGCTCTTATTTTTGTCTTAAATACTTTTTCAATCTGATATTTTTCCTGAAGTTCTTCCAGCTTCAATAATCCTACAGCGATGCCGGCCAGATAGGCAACTCCCAGCGCGGTAGTTTCAACATTGGTCGACCTTACCAAATCTATTCCTGAAATATCGGACTGGAACTGCAGCATCAGGTTGTTGGCAGCGGCGCCACCATCCACACGCAGTTCAGGAATCGATTCTCCGGAATCCATTTTCATCGTTTCAATGACATCATTCACCTGAAAACAAATGCTCTCGAGCGCTGCCCGTGTGAGGTGAGCTTTGGTGGTTCCTCGGGTGATTCCAAACATCGATCCGCGGGCATAGGGATCCCAATGAGGAGCGCCCAGACCGGTCAGTGAAGGAACAAAAACAACACCTCCGCTGTCTTCCACCTGCGCTGCCAATGCTTCACTTTCCGCAGAATCTTTGAAAAATCCCAGTCCATCGCGAAGCCACTGGATGACAGCCCCACCCATAAAAACACTTCCTTCGAGCGCGTAGGTAACCTGGTCGCCAATTTGCCAGGCAATGGTAGTCAACAGTTTATTTTTGGATCGAATCGCTTTCGATCCGGTATTCATCACCAAAAAACATCCGGTTCCATAGGTGCATTTGGCCATACTTTCTTTTATACACATCTGGCCAAACAAGGCTGCCTGCTGATCGCCTGCAATTCCGGCAATCGGGACACCATGAAGTTGTTCAATATCGGTCACTTCGCCATTTATATTGCTTGATGCGACTACTTTGGGAAGCATGGATTCCGGAACACCAAATATTTCAAGTAATTCGGCATCCCATTTCAGAGTATGAATATTGAACAGCAAAGTCCGGCTGGCATTCGAAACATCGGTAATGTGCAAACTTCCCCGCGTCAGGTTCCAGATTACCCAGGTATCGGTGGTTCCAAAGGCCAATTCGCCCTTTTCCGCTCTTTCTTTCACACCCTCAACATGATCGAGAATCCATTTGATTTTAGTTGCCGAGAAATAGGCATCAATCAAAAGTCCGGTTTTTTCGGTGATGATCCCTTCCCTGCCCGATTCTTTCAATTTCAAACAGAAATCGGCAGTACGCCGGTCCTGCCACACAATTGCATTGAATACCGGCTTTCCTGTTTTCCGGTCCCAAACCACGGTAGTTTCTCGTTGATTGGTAATTCCTACAGCGGCAATTTCACCCCGTAAAACTTTGCTTTTTTGGATCACAATCAGGATCGCTTTCTTCGTGTTCCGGTAAATTTCTTCAGCATCATGTTCCACCCATCCCGGATTGGGAAAATATTGTTTGTGGTCAACATTTTTTTGAGCGGACAGTTTCCCATCCTGATCATAGATCAAGGCTTTGGTAGCAGTGGTACTCTGGTCGATCGAAAGGATATATTTCTTCATAGCAAATCAGGCTTAGGTTTGTTTGAACGGAATCAACTCAGCTGCCGTTTATTTGCCAACAAGATACAAAAAAAATCTCCTTTTCAATCCAAGAAAACTTCTGATCTTTCTCCCCTGAAATATTCAAACATCAGGTGAATCTGAGACTCCATATTCCTTGGTCTGGACAATTCGGGCAGATTATTTTCTGAAAACCATCCGACATCCATTGTTTCTTCACCAACACAGATGCTTTCGCCAATGGGTTTACAGCGGATAAAAAGCTTGTAAACATATTCGAAATCTGGCGGCATTTGTTGTGCCGTTTTATCCAGAACAGCGAGAAGTTGAGTTGCTTTTACAGTCAATCCGGCTTCCTCAAAACATTCCTTTTCGGCAATCTGTCGTGGCGTATAACCCACATCAGCCCAGCCGCCAGGCAAGGACCAGCAACCGTCCACTTTTTCCTGAACCAGCAATATCAGGCCTTCCGCATTAAAAACAACGGCACGTACATCAACTTTCGGCGTTTTGTAGCCGTTTTTCTCCTGAATAATCGGACGGATTTTTTCCAAAGGAACGTCGGTTAACTGTTCGAGCATATCCAGACAAATCTCGTGAATCTCGTCGTAGCGTTCTTTGTCGTATTGGCTGTTGCAATATGCCAATCCAATTTCGGCGAGTGCCTGAATTCGTTTAATGCGTTCGAAGAGAGTGCGTTCCATCGATTAGTTTCTCAACTTTATTGTTGCGTAAATTATTGTTTTTAGACTGACTCATACATTGCGGCGCATACATCCTTTCTGTCACTTATTAGAATAGCTGATGTGCCTATGTCTCATATCATTCAGATTCCCCTGGTTGCGTCGTTCCTTCTTACCGGGGTTATTCAGATTTGACACTTTCAGTGTCTTTCAAAACCATTTTCGCATTCAATGCGAATTTCCTTTTTCCTCATTTCTATTTCCTATTTCCTGCGCGATTATCCGGTAATCTTTGCCGGAAGTCCCTTGACCAGAACAGGTTTTTCGTTCTGTTTTTTCGGCATAAACATGTCTTTGTAGGTCAGGCCAAGCTTTTCCTTCATCTCGAGCGAATAATCGAGTGTGCCCAGATCAGGTCCGGAATTATTGGTTCCGAAGGTAAATTTTACACCTGCTTCTTTGGCTTTTCGGAGTATTTTTTCAGAAGGAATTTTGAACCTTGAATTGATTTCCAAAGCCACGTGATTATCGGCCAAAACTTTTACAAACCGGTCGATCCGGGCATCGGTCCAGAGTTCGTCGTACCGGGCGGCAATTGAAGCAGGCAAAAAGGTTGGATTCACATGAATGTCAATCGGCTCTTTCGACACCACATTTTCGATTTTGCTCACCAACTCATCCATGAATTGCTGTTCATCGTCGACAAAAACCTCGTTGGGCATCCAAAGCCGCATCCGGCGGCCTTTGTGGTCGGTCCAGGTCATGCCATCGGTAAACACATAATCGAATTTCGAAATGGCTTCCGGCGAAAACAAAGTCACCCACTCACGTCCTTCAGCCTGCATTCCCCGGAAAATCGGTTTCGACTGGACGGTATCCATGTAGGCGTAAAGCGATTGATCGTTGGTGACCGGAAATTTCAGGCCACAATTAGGCGCAATGCCATAATTGATTCCCAGTTTCATCGAGTTTTCGCATGCCTGGGCAATGGTTAAACCGCCTTTCAGATGGACGTGAAAATCGATCAGCGGAAAGTTTTCGAACATCATTTTGGTAACTTTTGTGTCCCATTCTTTCGATACCAGCAATTCTGATTTTTCGCCTTTTGGCAAAGGCCTGATTTGAATACTTTTGAAGTAAACTTTGCTTCCTTCATCATGACATTGAAGTGCAATTTTTCCGGCACTAAACACCTTCAGAATATCGTTTTTCGGACGGTAAGGTTCATCGGGCTGAATGTAATCAACCACTTTTGTTCCGTTTACAAAGACTTCGCAACGATTTTCAACCACCTTGAATGACAGTTCAAACCACTCATTGTCTTTGACAGTATTGTAGTAAATATTACGGATTCCGTATATACTTCCGGTTTTTTTCAATTCCTGAAAATCGCCCGGACGCTCGTACGAATTGTCAATCTGAACTTCATATCCCCTCAAAAGCGGTCCATAAGGTTGTTCCTGGGTGTGAAATACAATTCCGGAGTTACTGCTGGGATCAGTTTTCACCATTGCCTTCAGTTCAAAATTCCGGAAAATACCTTTTTTGAAATCTCCCGTATAAAACAGGTGGCTGATTGGTCCGTTTGCAATCAAGAGGCCATCTTCGACCTTGAATGAAGTCGGGTTTTGGTTGGCAGTCCAGCCAGTCAGGTCTTTGCCATTGAAGAGCTCTGTCCATTCGGCTGGCTTGTTTTGGCACGAAATAGCGATAAAGAAAAGAGAAAAAAGAAAAGAAGAAAGAAGTAGCTTTCTCATGGTTAGGGTTGGTTTAAGTTCGGAGCAAAGGTAAAAATCTAAACATAGAAAATTCAGGAATTATGGTTATATTTAGCAGATAGCTAGCTGATAAATTACTTTGATGTTTTCCATAGAATAATTTAAAAAACCATAAAATGAAAACTGTATTATTATCAATCCTAATTTTGAGCTTATTATCGTGCCACAAATCAAATCCGATACCTGAGCCTGAGTCTAATTATTTCAATCCGATGGATTTAGCTAAGCTTTCATTGGACAGTACTCAAATACCTGAAGACTTTTACTTGTATTCTGAATACTTCACAAAACCCATTTCAAAAGATGAACAAATTTATCAAAGATGGAGTCTTAACATTAATACAAATGAGTTGGAGCTGCTTGAAGATACAATATATGTGATTACCAAACCTTTTGGAGCCAGTTCCAGACAGAAATGGGACCGAGTCTATAATTCTGTGAGTAAAGATATAATTGAAATAGAAATTGCTATTTGCGACACAGAGGAATTGCTGGAGGAAACAACGCATTATTACACTCAGGAAGCTTTTGCTGGTGTTTTCGTACAGACAAGCGTTCCTTTGTTTGGAGAAAAAAGCTGGGTTCCGTATGAAGAACAAACATATGGATCATTTACCGTGATGTTTGTCAGGTATAATGTTTTTATCAGGTTGTTTGTAGGCACACGTGGAGACACAAATGAGCCGAAGAATATAACTGAAGAACTGGCAAAAAAACTGGAAAGCAGGATTAAAGCTGGCGCAATTGTAAACAGTGAATACGGCCAATGAACGACGACGAGACTTTAATGCAGACAACAAAAGCGGTCACGAAAATCCAGCTTTTGTTGTTTTTTCCTATTTTTAGCACAGCAAAACAAATCAAACTATGAAACTTTTCAAACTTTATTGCCTGCTGCTTATCGTTACCGGTTTGCAGATTCCAGCCATCCAGTCTTCACAGGCTCAAGCTACAGCTCGCGAAGTGATTCAGCAGATGAAATCCCATCTTACCTGCAAGTGGAGTAATGAAACCGTGGATACTTTTAAGTCGGGAAATCCGGATGATGCAGTTACCGGGGTCGCCGTCAGTATGTTTGCGGATATGGAAACTTTGCGCAAAGCGGTGGCGAATCATTGTAACCTGATCATCGTTCATGAGCCCACTTTTTACAATCATCTGGATAAAACGGAGCAGTTTCAGAACGATCCTGTATACCAGAAAAAGAATGAATACATTACGAAACACAAACTCATCATTTTCCGATTTCACGATCATTGGCATAAAACAGCTCCCGACGGAATTTACATGGGTATTATTGATAAACTGGGATGGAAGGCCAATCAGACTGACAGTTCGATGTTATTTTTTAAATTCGAACCGCAAACTGTTGGTGGATTTGCCCAAAAACTTCAGGAAAAACTGAAGGGAAGCCAGTTACGGATCGTCGGTGACCCGTTGATGCGATTTACCAATGTGGCTTTGGCGGTGGGAGCTCCAGGCTCGACCACTCACATCAATTTGCTGAAAGGCGAGTTTACCGAATTGCTGGTGGCCGGTGAGGCCAACGAGTGGGAAACCTACGAATATGTATTGGACGCATCGATGTTGGGTATGAAAAAAGCAGCCATCTTCACCGGTCACATTGCCTCCGAAGAAGCCGGAATGGAATATTGCGCCAAATGGATGAAGACTTTCATTTCGGATATGCCCATCATTTACCTTGAAAATGGACCGTCGTTCTGGACTGTTCAGAAACCGCTTGAAAAATGATCGAAGCCATTATTTTTGACATGGATGGCGTGCTGGTCGACAGCGAACCCATTCACATTGAAATTGAGAAACAGCAGTTCTTGCTAAATCATGTTGAAATTTCTGAGGAAGAACATCAGAAATACATGGGTACAGCTTCGGATGTGATGTGGAGAACGATAGCCGAACGACATCAGATAAAATTGCCGGTCGAAGAATTGATCGAACAGAACCGAACCGAAAGCATCCGGTTTTTCTCTGAAATTAATGAAATCCCTGTCATGCCGGGATTGATTGAACTTCTGGAAAAACTGCAGCAAAAAGCTTATCCCATGGCAGTTGCCTCGTCTTCCTTTCCTGAAATCATTGATATCATTCTTGAAAAAACCAACCTAAAAAAATATTTCCAAGTGATTGTTAGCGGCGAGGAAGCCGGAAAAAGCAAACCCGAACCGGATGTTTTTCTTCTTGCTGCCAGGAAATTAAATATCAAGCCGGAGAACTGTCTGGTTATTGAAGATTCGCGGAACGGAATTGCTGCAGCTCACGCCGCCGGGATGAGTTGCGTTGCCTATCAGAGTCCCGGAGTCGATCCTAAAACCCAGAAAGAAGCCGATTCCATCGTAAAAAATTTTGGGCAACTGGGCATGATGCTCTGAAATAATTTCAAATTTTCTTTATCAAAATAGATTGTTTATTCAGTGTGGTTTTGTAAATTTATACAATCTGCAACCTGATTAATAAACCTATACCCCAAAACCCCTGTATTTGGTTGGTTTTTCAGGCTTGCACCTAAGTACATGACAAAAATTTGAATACATCTATATCCGATTGAAAGTTAGGGTTTAACAGTACTGTGGCGATATATGTCAATCCATGTTTAAAAATACTTTTGGCCTTATTCCCATGTTTTTTGATTTGAATGGGCTTA
>JANXYV010000040.1 GCA_025355875.1 Prolixibacteraceae bacterium
CAGTCGAAGGCAGAAGAAGGGGAAAAGTAATCAGTCGCAGTTTTCAGTCGCAGAATGCAGAACGGGAGAAGCGCTGCCTGAGCGCGTAGCAGTCGAAGGCAGAAGAAGGGGAAAAGTAATCAGTCGCAGTTTTCAGTCGCAGAATGCAGAACGGAAGAAGCGCTGCCTGAGCGCGTAGCAGTCGAAGGCAGAAGACCGAAGAAGGGGAGAGTTGGCAGTCGCAGTCGCAGTTTTCAGTCGCAAAATGCAGAACGGGAGATCTTCAACTCCGGAGGAGTGAAATGATTATAGAATAGAAAGGTAGAAGGTGAAAATCGTCCGCGAACTGATCTTGTTTGAAAAACCAACCTGTTTTCGGACGAAATGGCACCGGTCGGATTGAAAAGGGAAAAAGACCGGAAGACCGGAGAAGCGCTGCCTGAGCGCGTAGCAGTCGAAGGCAGAAGACGGAAGAAGGGGAGAGTAATTCAAATCTCAATCAATTTATTCCTGACAGCAAACAAGATGAGTGCGGGGGTGTTTTTGCAGTTGGTTTTTTCGAGCAGATTCGACCGGTGGCTTTTCACGGTTTTGGCGCTGATAAAAAGCTTTTCAGCCACTTCGTCGTTGCTCAATCCCATACAAATGTGCTGAAGAACCTCCAGTTCCCTGGAAGTCAGCCGGTGAGATTCGACCGGTTTTAGGGAGGCATTCCGCCCGAAGTTATTGATTATTTTGCGGAGCAATTCGTTCGAGAAGTAGCTTTCGCCCATCATGACGTCACCCAGCGCTTTTTCGAGTTCCTGGATCCCGCTCGATTTCAGAATGAATCCTTTTACGCCGAGGTCAATCATCTTGTAATAGTATTCTTCGTCGCCAAACATGGTAAAAGCGATGATTTTCAGGTCGGGAAAAAGTTCCATGGCTTTTTGGGTCGCTTCCATCCCGTTCATGTGCGGCATGTCGATATCCATTAAAACGACATCGGGTTTCAGGTGCGACAGGAGTTCAAGAAACTCAATGCCGTTGGAGGCTTCTCCGATAACATTGGCTATGTTCTCAAGGGTGATCAGGGATTTTAATCCTTGCCGGAAGATCAGATGATCGTCCACAATAATCAGATCCGGCTTTTTAGGGTGGCTGGAGTTCATAAGTAGAAATGATTGATATCAAACTGCAAAGGCAACATGCTGGGGCGAAAATGTAAAATTCTTAACGTGAGAAAGGTAAGAAATAAAAATCAATTTTTTGCCAACTGTTTTCTGAATTTTTTGCAGAAGTTCAGTAACGCAACAGAAGTTCCATTTTCTGGCCAAAAGGTGGTTGGAACCATCTTCGGCGGATGCTGCTGTTCCCAAACTGATGAGCAAAAGGAGGAAAAAACTACTTCCTTTCGTTTCCCGATCGCTGAACTGTTTACAGAAACACGTTAATCCGGTAATCCACCCCCTTGCCAGGCTCGCTGTACAAGTCAATTTTACCGCCAATTGTCTGAATCCGGTTCTGCAGGTTGAATAAACCCAACCCTTTTTTGACGGCGAGTGTTTCGGCCAGATTAAAGCCAATGCCATCGTCGTGGTAATGCAGCAAAAGCTGGCTGTCGGCATCATTCAGCAAAATAGATACATTGCCGGCTTCGGCGTATTTGATTGTATTATTCAGGCATTCAATGACTGCACGGTAAATAGCCGCTTCGACTTCTTCACCTAAACGCCTGTTTAAATCGCTTTCAAACGAGATCCGGATGTCAGATGATTCCTGCAGCTTTTTAATGAAGTTCTGAATAGCTGAATTCAGCCCATGATTGGTAAGCAGATGGGGGCTTAGTTTGTTCGAAATCTCTTTTACGGTGATCAGAGCTTCTTCGAGAATTTGCTCAGCCTTGTGAATAATTTCTTCGCGCGAGATGTTGGTGGTAGGACGTTCAGACCACTGAAGATAAAGTTTAATTGCGGAGAGCAGTGGTCCCAATCCATCGTGAAGTTCTTTGGAGAAATGGGCCCGTTCTTTTTCTTCGGTTTGAATGATCGCTTTGACGATATTTTTTTGAATCTGCTTTTTTTCAGAGATATCGTGAGCTACCCCATAAATCAGATTTTCACTCCCGATACTATTAAAAATGAACTCCACAAAAATCCTGGATAAATCCTTTCGTTGACATTCAATCTCAATCTCAACGATCCGGTCAGCAGGCACTTTCATTGCATGAAAAATTTCCAGTTCGTCCAGATATTCAGGTGCAATCAAATGAGTCAGTTTCATTCCAATCAGCTCATTCTCATCAAAACCGAAAGTTTGTCCCATTGCTTTGTTGGTATACTCGAAGATTCCGTTTCGGCAAATGAATATCCCGTCGGTAATATTTTCGGAGAGCAGCTGATATTTCCGGTTGCTGATATTTAATGATTGTTGCGCATGTATTTTGTCAGTGATATCCCGGTTGCTTCCCCGGTTTCCTGCAAAATTACTGAGCTCATCAAATATGGGCTGACATACATGTCCGATCCATCGGATTTCTCCGTCGGACCGGATAATGCGGAAATTTATTTCGTGCTTGCCAGTTTTTCCTTTATTTTCTTTTAACTTATGATGTTTAAATAGTTTTAGATCAGTAGGATAGATGATGTTCAGGAGTAGCCCTGAATCTTTAAGAAACTCATCAGCTGAATACCCGGTTATCCTTTCGCACGAAGGTGAGCAATAGATGAATTTCCCGTTTCGGTCGGTCCAGTATTCCCAACCAAAGGTAAAGTCCGCAACAGTCCGGTATTTCTCTTCGGCAAGCTGAAGCTCAGCATTCATCTTCGACAACTCCGCCGTTCTTTCAATGACCCGACTTTCAAGCTTTTTACTTATTTGAATTAAAGCCAGTTCAGCTTGTTTTCGGAATGTAATATCCTGATTGGTAACAATTGCCCCCCGTATACTGCCATCGCTGTAAAATATTGGGACTGCTGAATTAAGGATGATTTTGTGTGTTCCGTCGAAACACTCTATCTCGATTTCTTCATCAACTGAACTTTCTCCTTTTTCAATGGCCCGTGAAGCTGACCACTCATGGGGTTCAATTAGTTTTCCACTGTTCAGCCACCAGCCTTTATACACAGCAAATTCTTCAATTCCAACGTAACGAACACCAGCCCAAATTGCCTTCCCGGCATTATTCGCGGAAATTACAGCCCCTTTTTCGTTAAATATCCAAACCCCTACAGGTAAAAGTTCCAATACCGACTTTAACAGTGTTTCGCTCTGATGGAGCGCTTCTTCTGTTTTTTTGCGCTGGGTAATGTCGGTCACAAATCCAAGAAACCGATAATCTGAAAGTTTTACTGCATCGATCGACCAAAATCCTTTTAGTCCACCTTTTCCGATGAAGGCAAATTCTCCCTCCGCAAAACCATCCTTTACCAAACGCGAGAAATGATCTACAGCATATTCCATCGATTCTTCCGGAATAAGCTCTTTTAATTTCATGGTCAGAAGTTCCTCTTTACTATAACCAGTTATTTTTGTAGCAGTTGAATTTACATCAATATACTCCCCTAGTTGATTGGCTACAAAAACTCCATGAGGTGCAAAATCAATATAGCTGCGAAACCGCTGATCGCTTTCCCTGAGGGCCTTTTCGGTCAGCTTGCGTTCGGTAATATCGTGCAGAAATGCTATATACTGTCCGCCATCAACTGGTTGATACTGAACGCTCATCTCTAGGTCAATGATTCGGCCATCTTTGTTCTGGTGTTGAGTTTCGAATCGGTCCTCGCCATGTTCAAGAATCCTTTGCAGATGAGCCAGGGTGTCTTCCTCCAATTCAGCAAACTCCAAATCCGAAATTCGCATCTGTAAAAGTTCCTGTCTGGTATAGCCAGATATCTGGCAAAAAGCATCGTTGACTTCGATGAGATATCCTTCATGGTTCATTAATCCAAACCCATCCATAGCCGCATTGAGAATCGAATTCCGGCGTTCGGCCGTATGAATCAGGCTGGTAATATTATTCACAATAATAATGGCACTTTTTATCTCTCCTGAAACTTTCACCGGCGAGATATTGGATTGATACCACCTCATTTCGCCATCTTCGCTTAATCCACACGACGAATAGCTTTGATTGCCGTCTTCACTGAATACCAGATCCAAAGCCTTTCTCATTTCTTCCTGATATTCGGGCGGCGCAATTTCAATGAAACTTTTCCCTTCAACATCAGCAAATGTATAGTCGGGTAAAAAACTGTTTGAATAGGTAATATATCCCTGCTTGTTTACCTCCATGATCAGATTTGGTGCATTTTCTACAAATGACCTCTGCCTGGCTTCACTTTCCATTAAAATTGCTTTTGACTGCCTTAATTCTTCGTTCTGCATTTCAAGTTCAACCTGATGCGCTTTAAGTTCTTGCAGGAGTTTTTTGACATCAGCTTCAGATAGTGGCAGATTTGGGGTGTCAGTTTTCATAACCTATGGGGTGATTGGATTTTTAAATACGAAAATAAACAACTTGATTCACCCCCATCAGACCTTCTTTGTTCTGCTCCTCTTTTCATAGCAGGAAAAAAGACTTTTATCGGTCTTCGGGGTGAGTGAAAATAAAATACGTCAATATTGGTTCAGCTACTTATATGTTTATTTCATGCACCGAAGATGCAAAATATAAATCATATCCCAATGGCTTTGTGGAGGATCACCGACTTTTCTGCTACCCAAAGGCGGATTGAATTCGAACAGGAATAAACTTGTTTTTGCAGGAAAGAGAGCAAGATGTGAGGATGCTAAATCTCAACCAGATTATTTTTGAGAGCGTAAATGATTACTTCGATCATATTGCTCGATTTGGTTTTCTCCATCAATCTGGAACGGTGTTTCTCCACCGTCCGGTCCGAGATCTGAAGTTTATCGGCGATTACTTTGATTGGCAGTCCTTCCATCGACAAGGTGAGTATCTCGTTTTCGCGGCTCGAAAAGTATTTGCTTTTTTGCGGTTTCAAATTAATATTGTGTTGTCTGAAAACATCGGTGAGTTTTTCGCCCAGGGATTCAGATATAACCACATTCTCCTTCTTCAGCATATCTAAGATGTCAGAAACAAAATATTCATTATCAGTATTATACTTGTTGACCGGAGTTATCAAACCGATCATGAGCGAATAAGCCGAATACTTTTCATAGACCGAAACACTGATCGTAACATCGGTTTTTACGCCACTTTTAGTTACCAGCGTAATTTCGTCACTGAACGAATCCAGCAAACGATTCGAACAACGTTCGATCCGGTCAGCTATTTTGAGAAATGAAAAATCGTCCAGTATATCATTGATGGATAGCGAGGTCAATGTACTTTGTTTGAGTTCAAGCATTTTTAAAAGCGCAGGATTTGCGTTAAAAAGGGTGGTCCCGTTGAATAGAAAGATCCCGTTTGGCGCCAACTGAAACAAGGCTTTGAATTCGCGCCGGCCGATTTCGGTCAGCTTCTTAAATTTGGCCAACCGGTTTTCAATGGATTTGATCAGGTCAACATTGTTAAACGGTTTGACAAAATAATCGTCGACCCCCAGATCCAAACCAAAACGAATCTCCTCCAATTCCGAATGCCCGGTCAGGAACATAAATGGAATTCGGTCAATCAATGAACTTTCTTTCAAGACGTTATAAACCTGATACCCATCGATCGGATGCATTTTAATGTCGCACAAAATCAAATCGGGGTTGTACTCAAAGGCTTTTTGAATACCTGTTGCCCCGTTAAAGCAGCAACAGACATCGTAACCATGCTGTGAAAGTACATTTTTAATAGTCCTGGAAAATCGTTGATCGTCTTCAATAACCAGAATTTTTGTTTGAAAATTCATGGGACGGAAATTGAATGATAGATTTTTAGCTCATTTTTACAAACTACTTCCGGTTTTGTCTGGACTTGTTTCGCAGGGAATGATCACTTTGAAACTGGTTCCCTGTTGGACGACACTCGACAAATAAATTTTCCCTCCCAGATAATCGGTCAGCGAACCTACAATTGCCAGTCCCAATCCATAACCCGGAACCCTTTTTGCATTGGCTGCCCGGTGAAATGGATTGAAAATCAATTCAAACTCATCTTCCGGAATCCCGATTCCGGAATCCTGTATCTTCATACATAATTCGTTCCTGAAGGTTTTGAAATCGAGCCTGATTTCGCCACCCGAGAATTTGAGCGCATTTGAACACAGGTTGACCAGTATTTGCCTTAGAAGCACAGGATCTGTATAAACTTCGGCAAAAGGCGGATCCAAATGAACATTGATTCTTTTATAATTCAGGTTATGTTTTTCGAGTTCAACATTCACCTGTTGCATCATCTGTTTTAGCTTGAAAAGTGAAAATCCGGGTATGATCTGGGATTTGGAAGCCATGTTAATGAGCTGAATATTATCCAGAAAACCAACGATGCTGTCGATCGATTCTTCGCACATTGAAATGCTATCGTCTTTAATTTCCTGTTCCATATCAAAACTAAATTCTTTGATAAATTGAACATTGGATTTCAGAATGGCAACCGGTGTGCGCAATTCATGGGAAATGCTGCTGATAATCTGCTGATATTCGATATTTCCGGACCGCCGTCGACTTATTAATTTTAATCCGCCTGTGTTTACTGCCTGGTTATCTTTATTAATCATAGCTATACTGGATTTATATTTTGCGTGTTTTTATTTCTGGCCATTGGATTTGTTTTCCGGATCAGTTGGTAAGGGAGAATCACCTGAAACTCGGTAAACTTTTCAGGTTCAGACACAACTGAAACAGCTCCGTCGAGGCAATCTACCGCTCTTGCTACAATGGATAAGCCGATCCCTGTGCCGGGAATCCTGCGGGCATTTTCGCCACGTACAAAAGGATTAAATATTTCGGTTATCTGGTGACTCGGGATACCAATACCATAGTCCCGCACGGTCATTGTAAGTTTGTTTCGTGCAATGGAGATATTGAGTTCAACTTTCTTTCCGGAGAACTTTAATGCATTGCCCAGCAGATTAAACAGAATGCGGCTGACCAGGTAACGATCCAGATGAACATTCAACTGATGGGGGAGTTCAGTCACTTTTATCCGCGATGTATCTAAATTTAACTGTTTCAACTCTTCGCGAATCTGTGCAATTAAATCCTGGAAGGAGAACCACTGAGGTTTGAGGTTCATATTAATTTCATCAGAAGTATTCAGAAAATTGAAATTGTCGATAAACCCCAGAATATTTTCGATTGAATTTTCTGCGAATGAAAAAATTTCCTCTGAAAATGAAGCATCACTGTGTTTACAATGCTTTTTCAGCGACTCAAGGTTTTGCTTAATCATGGAAACAGGAGAAAGCAATTCAGATGAAAGTGCTGTAAACAATGGTTTTGTTTGATTCTCCATGAATTCAGAATTTAAGTTTAGTTGGCTGATTCTATCTGCATTTCCCAAACAAATTGCCGGATAAAAGGAAGATATAAATAAGCTTGTCGGATGTTGCAATAAAGTTACAAATACCCATCGGATATTCAAGACGTTGATGCTAAAAAATTGATTTTTTTACTTTTGTGCTCTCTTGCGTTCAACTCCCCGGTTTCTGGATTTTACTTTTCGTGGTTTACGTTCACCTGGCCCGCCCAGGTTTACCTTTTTGTTTTTATCCTTCTTTTCATGAAAAGCTCCCTGCGATTCGGCGATTCCTTTGGGCTTTCCGATGTAATCTTTGTCGAAAAGCACGGGTCTTTCCTCATCGGTAAAAACATTGGATATTTTCAGTCCCTCCGGAAGTGGTTTTTCTTCAATGATCCGGTTCATGAATTTACCGATTTCGGCAAAGTGCTTCATTTCCGGCTCATTGACAAAGGTCAGGGCAATACCCGCTTTTTCTGCCCGTCCGGTGCGGCCAATGCGATGAATATAATCCTCCGGAATATCGGGGACATCGAAATTGATAACATGGGTTATATCGGCAATATCCAGTCCTCTTGACGCAAGGTCCGTGGCAATCAGCATCCGCGAAGCTCCGTCTTTGAAACGTTGCAGGGAATTAATCCGGAGATTCTGCGATTTATTGGAATGTAAAACGCCTACCTGCTCCGGAAAGAACGGATCAATCAAATCAAAAATGCGGTCGGCAAGCTGTTTGCTGGCCACAAAAATCAGGACACGATCAAACTCGGCAGAATTACTCAACAGGCTTTCCAGCAGATTTACCTTGGTGAAAAAATTAGGAACCGCATAAAAATATTGTCCAATTTGATCGAGCGGTGTGCGCTGATTTTCGATTTCTATGGTGATCGGTTCATAAAAATAGCTGTCGATCAGCATCGAAACTTCTTCCGTCAGGGTGGCCGAAAACATCAGGTTTTGCCTTTTTTGCGGCAGACTCTCCATGAAATTCATCAACTGCGGACGGAAACCCAGGTTCAGCATTTCGTCCACTTCGTCGATTACCAGTTTCTGGATGGATTTCATGCGCAAAACACCGGTCATTACCAAATCGACCAAACGACCCGGAGTTGCTACCAGAATATCCATCCCCTGGAAAACGACTTGTAGTTGGGTGTTGATATTTGTCCCGCCATAAACGCCTATCACTCTCAAATTCATGTATTTGGTGAGTTTTTCGACTTCGCCGACTACCTGTAAAACGAGTTCGCGGGTAGGAACCACGATCAGAATTCGTGGATGTTTGGTTTCCGAATATTTTAACTGCCGTAAAAGCGGGAGCAAATAAGCAAAAGTTTTGCCAGTTCCGGTTTGGGCAATTCCAACCACATCGCGACCGGATAAGACAAGTGGATAAGCTTTTTCCTGAATGGGGGTTGGATTTACAAAACCCAGATCAGTCAAAGCATTCAGCAGAGGAGTATTTAAATTTAATTCCTGAAAAGTCACAGTTCAACGATTTTATGTGCGGCAAAGGTAGTCATTCAGTGGTCATTTGTATCACGGCATTAGTTGGTCATTTATTTCACGTCATTCAGTAGTCATTTGTTTCATGTCATTGATTGCCAGTAATGACAACTGAATGACAATTAATGACCACTAAATGACCACCTATTATGCAGAATTCACCTTCTACCGTCCTCCCCAGTCGCAGATCGATTCGATGTAGCTGGCAGAACCATCGCGCAGCCAGCCGTCGAGTTGTGAAACCTCTTTCAGTTGCTGGCCCCTCATCCGGTCGACATGAACAAAACTACAATTCAGTTCAGGCAGTGCAGTCATGTCGCCCCAAAGTTTCTCGAACTGGGTCACCGGGAAAATGTCTTCCTGTCCTTTGCCCCAGCGCTTTTTCACGTCTTTGATGGTAATGTAGGTGGGCATCCGTTTCGAAATATTCAGGATACTTTGTTTTACCTTTTCCGGATTATTCAGATCGATTCTGCTCAGATCAAAGGTTTTCAGGAGTTGATCAATATCTACCCAGGTGGATCCGGTATTGTAATACGACAGGTTGAATTCTATTTTTTCATCAGGCAATGCCAGCCCTTCGATCAGGCGCAAGCGGCCCTGAATTTTGGCCAGACCACCACCACGATCATCAAGTTTGCGGGAAATAACTTCGGAGGTTAACCCGGCTCCGTTGAGAATATGAAACCCGAAAAGCAAAGGATCGGCATTTGCACCCAAGGTATCAATATTGTGGATCAGCAGGTGTTTGAGCTGAGGTTGCTGATCAAGAAGGTTTTTTAATGTTCCGTTGAGAATCATGTTTGGAACCTCGAACCAATGCCCGACCGGATGAATGCACTGACTGGCCAGATTATCGCGGTAATCTTCGCCTTCGCCCATTTCTTTGGCCCAGTTGATGAGCGCATTTCGAAGATTGACCTGCATTTTCTGGGCTTGTTCATCCAAAAGCTGCTGAGGCATTTCCTCCCATAAAAACCGAAGGTCGCGTTCCATCGGTACAAGCCGCTGCCCGATTACTTTCCCTGGCGAGAGAAAGATCGCTCCTTCATAGCCATAGTTTTTTTCATTGTTTAGGTACGATTCGATGGCCTGATGCGTCAGATGACTCGTTGTGAAAATGTGAGGGTAGGAGCGACCACATAATTGGCCGATCTTCCGGCTTTTTGCCAGGTGAGTTTCAATAAAATTGCGGTGTCTGCCACTCAGTTTCGAGTAGGGGTTCAGCGATTTCACCACTCCGGCGCCGTTGGTCCATCGGCTACCCACGCCGCCAGCCAGAGTGACTATGGCCAACTCTCCATTTTTCAGAGCTTCCAAACCTGCAGCGAAATAGCCTGGATCAGTCAGAAAAGTCTGATGGAAAATTTCATCAGGCAAAACATCCTCGATTTTGTTATTGACCGGCAAACGGTTTTGTGCCAATCCAATCCGGCCCAGTTTCAGATCGTTTTTGATCTGCCGGTGCAGTTCTTTGTCGAAGCCAAGATCTTTCAAAACGACGTCAAGCGACTGTCCGAAGACCTCTTCATTGCCCGTTTGCGGAATCATCCGTTCAAAAAGTTTGGAGATAAAATTCTCGAATTGCGGCTTTTTCTGGTAAAGTTTTCCAATGATTTCAAGTTCAACCCGCTGGCACGAAGTCAGGGTATTCATCTCCTTTTTCAGCATTTCAGGAGTTGTGAGGGTGTAATAACCTGAGGGAAGCAGCGCTTCATCATTCTGATCCATAATGGCATAGGTTCCGTTTTCATTGATCTGGAAATCGTACACCACCGGTTCCATGGCAAATGCAACTGCATGACGCAGTTTCTTTTTGGTTTCTGACATGACGACCCTCAAAAATTCCTGCCCTTTGATTTTGTATTCAGGGTCGAAAATAAATCCCATGCCACCGCCCGACATACCACCCATCATCCAGAACCCCAGAAAATGATTGCCAAATTCTTTTTGTACCGACTGGATAATCGTTTCGGTGTATAAATTCGAAGCCCATGGGATAATGGTTTGAATCGGGCCCTCGAAGTTTTGTTGAGTGAATTTTCCGATTTCATCAATTTTTCCGGCTTGCAGTTTTTCGACCACTTCATCGAAATACCGGATAGCAGTTTTACGGGCTTCCCATTCTTTTTCAGATCGAAGCAGATATTTTTCGGTCACCATTTCGAGGATCAACCCTACATCCTGAGCCATTCCACCATGCACAATTACCAAACAATCCTGAATTTTCTTTCGGGTATCTGCCGAAACAGAGTTTTCGTTCAACAAGGTGTGAAATGGCAATAATCGGCCTTTACTGATCCCGAATTCCGGGTCTCCTTCGTTTGCAGCCACTCCTTTAATCAGTTTGATTCCGGGCCACACGCCTCCCGAATCCTGCCATCCGCCGCCCGAACCTCCGAGCCATTCGCCCAGAATTGCACGTGCGGCTACCAAACGCCGTTCTTCTTCAAGCAGCATTCCGGTCAGTTTATCAGTTTGTCCGGTGGCCCGCATACACAAGGAAATGATGGACGCAAGCAGGTTTGTCGAAACAGCCAGTCGCGAGCCTTTTGGAATGTTGTTCACCTGAGTCACCAGTTCGATTCCTTTTCCCCGGCCAACCATATTTTCGAGTAAAACCGACAGCGGAATGCCCGATCCTTCCATTCCTGAAGGAATTAGTCCGGAAGCAATGATTCCGGCTTTCAGCAGTCCCAGGTAATCTTTGGCAAAATCAAATACCTCGTCCAGCCGGGTGATGGATCGGATCGTTTCAAGATCCACGCTGGTCAGCCGCAAAACAGGTTCGTCGATGATGCGAAAAAATGTTTCGATGGGTGGAACCGGAATCTGAGCCAGTTTCCCATCATTGATAGTCAGGTTGACTGAAATATTCAGGACCTGCGCGCCTTCCGGAAAATCCATTCCGAGGAAGAAAATGTCGCTCCATCCGCAATGGGTAATGTCCATGCGTACGGGAGTTGATTCATGAAGCAGCGGATAGAGTCCGTTGGTTTCTTTTCGCAGCAGTTCTTTGCGTATAGAAAGCGGATGATCATCGGGATGACCTGTCCGGAACATCCATTGATTGCCGGGTGTGGATTTTACGCTCATTCGTACCTGATCGGCCAGGGTTTGAAAGGCCAGTTGATGAAATGCGTCAGCCAGACCGCTTGAGATGCCTTCATTGGCGCCATGTTTTTCCTGAACTTTCAGAAAAAGATCGATAGCTTCTTCAAACCTGCGTTTCAAAAGGTGTTCGTAAGCCTCATAAGGAATTAATCCTTCGGAACTTACGTTTTCTTTGCCGGGAATGTAAAAGCGATGGATGGCATATAGAAAAAAAAGCGAACGGACACGTAGGTAGAGATTGGGAGAACTCCGTCTGAATTCATCGAGTGTGGCAGCTTCGCTCAATATTTCTTCGACGGTGGCCTCGGTGCAAAATTGATCGATTGATCTGTTTTTGACTTCAGGGTCAGTGGATTGTATGATTTCAAGAAGATAGGCCATGCGTCAGTTTTCTTTGGTGGTTAGCTCTTTCATGGTGAAAAACTCAAGCAATTCGCCCATCAGTCGGTCACGGTCTTTTCCGCTCATGGCCAGGGCTAATTGTGCCTTGAACAAACCATATCGCGCACCCATGTCGAAACGGAGTTCGTTTTTTTCGAGGGCCAGGTACTTTTCTTTGCCAGCCAGTTCATTCAGTGCATCGCTCAATCCGAGGATTTTCCCTTCATTTTTCCTGAATTCCTTGTCTAAAAGCTGGAAAATCGCCGGAGTTAAAACGTGCATTCCGAAGAAACAGAGGTAATGACCGGCCCGAAGACCCGGAACCATCAGTTTTTGTTCGGCCTGGGTCGGAGTCGGTTTTTCGATGACCCTGTCAATTTTGTACAGATCAAGAGAACCGGGTATACGTCCGCCGCCAATAACCCCAAAATTCGTAATGAAGCTTTCGCGGGTTGGCTGCACCGCAGAAACCGCACATTCCTCCTTTTCAGCAATTTCGACCAAATGCCTTGCACAGCGTTTTTTAGTCCGGTTCACATAAAGATGGTCGCCAACCAAATGCAAAAAAGGATGGTCCGAAACAAAATCAGCTGCGGTCAAAAGTGAATGCCCATAACCCATAGGTTTTTCTTGCGGAATAAACTGAACCTGACTGGCATATTTACCAATGGCATTCGCGTAATTTTTTTCATCGCCGGGAAAGACAACCACCCCAATTTCTTCCATTCCGGCCTGAATCGATTCTTCGATCAATAATTCAAGCACCGTTTTTTTGATGCCGTCACGATCGATCAGCGATTGGATTGGAAGCTCTCGTTGTGCCGGACCTGCTGCGGTGATTACTGCTTTTTTGATTTTCATTGGTATGGAAATTTAAATATTTTGATTTCTTTGACTTTCATTATTTACCTGAACAAATGACGAAAGTAACAGCATTACTTACCGAGATTGATGACTGCGACTGCTCACTTTTCCCCTTCCTCCCGAATCTGCACCCTGCGAATTTTTCCGCTGATGGTCTTCGGAAGTTCGGTGACAAATTCAACAATTCGCGGGTATTTATATGGTGCGGTCACTTTCTTTACATGTTCCTGAAGTTCTTTGGCCAATTCGTCGCTGGCCAGGTAGTTTTTCGAAAGTATGATGGTCGCTTTCACTACCTGACCCCTGTCAGGATCAGGAACGGCTGTGATTGCGCACTCCAGCACTGCCGGATGTTCCATCAAAGCGCTTTCGACTTCAAAAGGGCCAATCCGGTAACCCGAACTTTTTATCACATCGTCGGCACGGCCAACGAACCAGAAATATCCGTCTTCGTCGCGCCAGGCCATGTCACCGGTGTAATAAACATCATCGTGCCAAACCTTATGGGTCAGCAATTCGTCGCGGTAATAACCGCCAAACATTCCAACCGGAATTTCCTGTCCGGTATAGATCACGATTTGTCCTTCTTCGCCGATTTCACAGGATTGTCCCGCATCGTCAACCAGATCAATGTGATATCCCGGCGATGGTTTTCCCATGGAACCTGGTTTGGGCTCTATCCAGGAATAAGTCGCCAAAGCAACAGTACATTCGGTTTGCCCGTATCCTTCCATCAGTTTGATTCCGGTTGCATCATGAAACTGCCGGTACACTTCAGGATTTAAAGGTTCACCGGCAACCACACAGTATTTCAGTTCACTCAAATTAAACTTGGTCAGGTCCTCTTTAATGAGAAACCGATAAATCGTAGGCGGAGCACAAAACGTGGTAACTTTATATTTTTCGATGACTTCCAGAAGGTTTTTTGGCACAAATTTATCGTAATCATAGGTCATCACTGCACTACCCGATAACCATTGTCCGTAGAGTTTTCCCCAGGCCGATTTTGCCCATCCGGTATCGGCCACAGTAAAATGAAGACCGTTGTCCTGAACATTCTGCCAGTATTTTGCGGTTAGGATGTGGCCCAGCGGATAGACGTAATTGTGGTTCACCATCTTGGGCATCCCGGTGGTTCCTGAAGTGAAATAAAGCAGCATGATATCGTCGTTCCGGGTGGCTTCCGGACCTGCCGGGCGATAAAAATCTTCGGAGCTGATTTCCATTCCGGAATTGAAATTGAGCCATCCATCGCGGTCGACACCGATTAATGCTTTTACGGTAAAAGTGGGAGATTTGGCCGAAGCTTCTTCCACATGCTCAATGACTTCAGGATCGGGAACGCAAACAATCATTTTAATATCGGCGGCATTGTTGCGGTAAACAATATCTTTGGTACTGAGCAGGTGCGTTGCAGGGATAGTGATGGCGCCTATTTTGTTCAGTGCAAGCGTGCAAAACCAGAATTCGAACCGGCGTTTCAGGATTAGCATCACCGGGTCACCTTTCCGGATACCGGACGATATGAAAAAATTGGCGGCCTTGTCGCTGTATTTTTTCATATCACCGAAAGTGAAAACCGATTCTTTTCCGGTGTCGTTGCACCACACCATGGCGATTTTATCGGGAGTTTCCCTGGCAATCTCATCCACCACATCGAAAGCGAAGTTGAAATTTTCAGGAATCCTGACTTTAAAGTTTTTCACAAAATCCTGATAGGAAGCGAATTCCGTTTGTGAAAGATATTGGTTAAGTATCATATGTTTTAAAAACTATTAATTTTCATCTGTTAAAATTCTATGCCAAAAGGTCGCTTTTCGTTTTTGTTACGAGTTGCGAGTAACCTGAAACGCCTGATTAAACATTATCCTGGGTGTCAAAATGGCCTTGTCACGAATGTTTCTATAAAATTACCGCTAAGAATCTGGCCGCCTGATTGTTCATCGCTTTCATGGCATGTTGATACCCTGAATCGAAATAAATTGAATCGCCTTCTTCGAGAACGATTTCATGCCCGTCAACGACAATCTGCAGCGTTCCTTCGAGCAGGAAATTAAACTCCTGGCCCGAATGCGAATTAAATTCAACTTTTGAATTGCTGGCATCGGGTTCGACGGTAACAATAAATGGCTCCGCTCTTTTCTGAACGAAATTCGAGGCCAGATTTTCATATTTATATTGTTTCCGGCGGTTCACATTCAAGCCTTTGCCTTTGCGGACCACCGAATAAACATGCAGCTTTGGTTCTTCACCTTTCAAAAGGGCAGAAAGCTCCATGTTAAAACGATGCGCAACCTGGTATAAAAACCCAACCGGAATATCGGTATTCCCACTTTCATAATCTGAAAACAATTTTGGCGAGATTTCGAGTTGACCAGCAAAACTTTCTGCCGAGATCCCTTCAATCTCACGCAGTTCTTTAATCCGTGCCGCGATTTGTTGAATCTGTTCTTTCATTGGGCTGATTTTTGCTTTTCAATATACAGATTTTATTTCTTTTTCATTTTTCTTATTTGAATTTGTAATTGTATTGGTAATTAATATCTTACAAAAATATATTTTGGTATTTTGTTCAGGAGTATACAACCTATCAGCAATTTTTTTGTTATTCATAGGTAGAGTTTATTCTTCAAAGACATTTTATATATGATGGATTTTTCAATCACTCAATTCGAATTTGGACAACGTCCGGCTGTAACTATTCCTACTCCTGAATTTCTGGAAAAGGTTACCGAGGCCGGCATCCGGAAAATGGTAAGCGATCATTACGATTTACTAAGCAAAAGTGAGATTAAACATCTTTTTCCAAGGATCGATGAGGCTTTGGACAAGGCCAAACAGCGTTCATCCGATTTTTTTATACAGATTTGCGGAGGGCATCCGTATTTCAACGAAAACCGCGGAAAACCATTGCTGGCCAAGCGGCATGCACCATTCGCCATTACCGGTGCAGCCCGACTGGTTTGGCTGCAATGCTATCAGGAAGTATTATCAAAACTTGATATTCCTGAAACTGTCAAGCAATCGTTCTGGAATTACCTGAATGTATTTTCAAGTTGGATGGTTAATACCAAAGAGGAATAGAATATCTCAGTCAGGTTCCCGGAGAGTTTTAGTGATACTTCAACTTTTTTATGGGTTGTCCCTAAGTACATGACAAAAATTTGAATACATCTATATCCGATTGAAAGTTAGGGTTTAACAGTACTGTGGCGATATATGTCAATCCATGTTTAAAAATACTTTTGGCCTTATTCCCATGTTTTTTGATTTGAATGGGCTTA
>JANXYV010000041.1 GCA_025355875.1 Prolixibacteraceae bacterium
TAAGCCCATTCAAATCAAAAAACATGGGAATAAGGCCAAAAGTATTTTTAAACATGGATTGACATATATCGCCACAGTACTGTTAAACCCTAACTTTCAATCGGATATAGATGTATTCAAATTTTTGTCATGTACTTAGCTCAAAGTTACAAATCTAATTTAATCATAATGCGATCCCATCCGTTTTTTATAGTGTCCCAGTCAATAATATTTCCCAATATACCAATGGCCATAGGTTGCCATTCCCCCTCAACTTTTTTCTCGGTCAACGAAAAAAATAGGTAGCTTGTCTGTTTAAAGTACAGGCTCAAATAGTTGTTGATCAAATCTTGCCCAATACTACTTTCGGCCAGCTCATTAATGCTCTTGTTTAAGGTGGAAGAACCTGTGTCAATCTCGTTTAAAATGTTTCCCCGGATGTAATCTAGGTGCATTTTCGGGCTTGGATTCGATAAAATAAACAGCAGCTCAACTACAAGAAAAAAAACTAAAGGTCCAAACCTTCCCTTCTTTTCAGTTTCCATACGATTTTGAGATTTGGGTTAATATACGTTTAAACTCATCGCGCACTTCTGGAGGAGAAGTGATTTCAACCTGCTCACGCCGACTGAATATGTCCTGATAAAAATCGTAGGTTGGCGCAAGCCGGTATTTGAAAAGGGAATAGTCTACAGCTGTTTCAAGCTCTGTTTGTGAGTGGTGCAGCGGCAACGATCGTAAATATTTCGGATGGTTCCCGAAGGCTTTTATCACGATATCAATGGGTTTTACGGCTTCAACCCGCATGATTCCAATTGAATTGTACAAATGATTGTCAGGTGAAAAATCTTCAGGAAGTGAAAAAAGGCGGTCGGTAATAACCAGTTTCTCAATCCGGTCGAGTGCATAAACTTTTACCACCTCCGAATCAGCCGACTGGCCAAAAATGTACCATCGCCGGTTAAACAGTTTCACAAAATAGGGTTGTAATTCAATCTCCAAAGCAGCATCTTTATCAAACGGAAGATAGAAAACCTGTAAAATCCGGTTTTCGCGCATCGCATCAACAATATCGCCCAGAAATTTTTGTGCTGATGGTATATTTTCCAGGATGATCCGATCTTGAATTGTAGCGCTGTTCCTGATCATATTACTGATAGATATACTATTGAGCAACCAATGAATCAAAGTATTCTTGCCAATTTCCTGAGCATTTTCAATGTAATATTCATTCGTGCGTCCATCACATGAAATCAAAATCCCAAATATTTCGGCTATCGCGGTTCGGTGATTGTGAAAAGTTCTCAAGGCAATTTTATTTCCATCATAATAATTACTACGTACCCACTTTCTATTTATTTCTGAAAAGGCGATACGGTCTGCTTTGTAAACGGTATCCGTCAGCCAGATATACTTGTTGAATAATTCTTTAGCCATAATAATTGTTTTCAATTTGTTTTCCGGAACAAAGATACAACCACTATATGCCAAAACGCTGCATAGTCAAACTATTTTCGGCTAATTTTACAAAAACTCAGAAATTTAAACTTTACAACATCCAAAACCTTATTTTTGGAATCGTGATAAAAGTTTACCCATGAAACAAAACGACCCATTCTTTCCGTTGAAACAATCGCTCGATGGCGATGTGTATACCGACCAGGTGCAGAAGGTGATATACGCCACCGATGCCTCGGCATACCGCGAAATTCCGCAGGCAGTCACCCGCCCAAAAAACAAGGAAGATATCCGTAAAATCATCGGATTTGCACACCAGACAGGCACTTCGGTGATTCCGCGTGCAGGTGGGACTTCGCTGGCTGGTCAGGTGGTGGGTCCAGGAATTGTGGTCGATATTTCGAAGTATCTGAATAAAATAGTTGAACTGAATCTGGAAAAGCGATGGATTGACATTGAACCGGGAGTCGTATTGGCAGAACTGAATCAGTATCTTTCCCAATACGGTTTGCAGTTTGCCCCCGAAACTTCGACAGCCAATCGCTGCTGCATCGGTGGGATGCTCGGGAATAATTCATGCGGACTGCATTCGCTGATTCATGGCAGCACCCGCGAACACATCCTGGATGTGGAAGGTATTCTGGCAGATGGATCAGACGTGACTTTCGGATCGCTTTCAACCGAAGAATTTCAAGCCAAATGCTCCGGAAACCCTGAACTTCTGGAAACCAAAATCTACCGGAATATCCAGGAGACTCTCTACAATGAATTCAATCAACAGGAAATACGGAATGAGTTTCCCGACCCGAAAGTTACACGGCGTAATAATGGGTACGCTCTCGATATGCTTCTCGAAACTGATCCGTTTACAGGAAACGGCAAAGCGTTCAATTTCTGCAAACTGATTGCCGGATCAGAAGGAACATTGATGTTTGTGACCAAAATTCGTTTGAATCTGATTCCGCTTCCGCCCAAATATCAGGGTTTGGTTTGTGCGCATTTTAATACGCTGGAAGACTCACTTTATGGAAATATTGTTGCCCTTCGACACTCTCCGGATGCCATTGAACTAACCGATGAAATTATTCTGAATTGCACTCTCGAAAACATCGAGCAGCGCAAAAACCGTTTCTTTATTGAGGGAAATCCGAAAGCAATCCTGACCATCGAATTTTCAGCTGAATCGGAAGAAGAGATTCAGGAGAAAGCTGCGAAGCTCGAAAAAAATCTCCGGGAAGAAGGTTTCGGTTATCATTTTCCGCTGTTTACCGACAAGGAAAGCATCCGGAAAATCTGGGAACTCCGGAAAGCCGGATTGGGATTGCTTTCGAACATTCCAGGCGACAAACGAAGCGTGACCGTGGTTGAAGATACGGCAGTGGCACCCGATTATTTGCCCGAATACATCCAAGAATTCAATCAGATTATCGCACGGCACGGTTTGTCGTGCGTGTATTACGGGCACATTGCCACCGGTGAATTGCACCTGCGACCACTACTCAACCTGAAAGATCCGGAAGATGTGAAGATCTTCCGAACTTTGGCAAAAGAAGTTGCTCTCCTGGTAAAAAAATACCGGGGTTCGCTGAGCGGTGAGCATGGCGATGGACGACTTCGTGGAGAGTTCATTCCTTTAATGCTCGGCCAGCACAACTACGAATTAATTCGCAACCTGAAACATACCTGGGATCCGCAAAACATCCTGAACCCGGGAAAGATCGTGGACACTCCGCCCATCACACAGGACATGCGCCTTTTGATGGGGCAACCCACTTTTCAATCAAAAAACCTGTTTCAATACGAACACGGCGATTTGCTTCGCTCGGTCGAAATGTGCAACGGCTCGGGTGATTGCCGCAAAAGCAATCTGATCGGCGGAAGCATGTGCCCCAGTTACATGGCCACCCGCGACGAAGACAAATCGACCCGCGCTCGCGCCAACGTGCTGCGCGAATACCTGACCCGACCACAAAAGCCCAACCTGTTCGACTCGAAAAAAATACTTGAGGTGCTCGATCTATGTCTCTCATGCAAAGCCTGTAAATCGGAATGCCCGTCGAACATCGACATGGCTAAATTCAAAACCGAATTTCTGCAGCAATACCACGACCAGTGGGGGTTTCCTCTGCGTTCGCTTTTGATTGGCTATTTGCCACAGATCAATCAGCTGGGAATAATTTTCAGTCCGGTCACCAATCTGATTACCCGAAGCAAATTCTTCAGAAAGACCATTGGTTTTGCTCCGGAACGAAAAATCCCAAAACTTTCAAAAATCAGTTTGCGAAAATGGTACCGGAAACCAATATTATTGGAAACGAACAAAATTGGAAAGGTGTACCTTTTTGCCGACGAGTTCACCAATTTCAACGAAAGCCATATTGGCATCAAGACCATCCTTCTCCTGAATAAACTGGGATACGAAGTGGTAATCCCCAACCACCGCGAAAGTGGCCGCACTTACCTTTCAAAAGGATTGCTCCGGAAAACCAAAGAAATTGCCAATTTCAATGTCAGCCGACTTTCAGGAATTATTTCTGAAGAAACACCATTGATCGGAATTGAACCTTCAACCATCCTGACTTTCAGAGACGAATACCCGGAACTGGTTGATTCAAACCTTCAGGGAAAAGCAAAAAAGTTGGCAAAAAATGCACTGATGCTGGAAGAATTTCTGGTCCGGGAAATTGAGAAAGGGAACATCCGTAGCGAACAATTCACACATGAAACCAAAACAATCAAGCTGCATGGCCATTGCCAGCAAAAAGCGATTGCCTCTACCCTACCAACCCGGAAAATCCTTGGGTTACCTGTCAACTATTCAGTTCAGGAAATCAAAAGCGGATGCTGCGGAATGGCCGGTTCATTTGGTTATGAAAAAGAACACTACCCGTTGAGCATGCAAATCGGAGAACTGGATTTGTTTCCGGCAATTCGGAAATCTCTTTCTGAAGAAATTATTGCTGCTCCCGGAACTTCCTGTCGC
Source organism: Prolixibacteraceae bacterium (assembly GCA_025355875.1). GTDB lineage: Bacteria > Bacteroidota > Bacteroidia > Bacteroidales > Prolixibacteraceae > Aquipluma. The sequence continues at coordinate 4,421 of JANXYV010000041.1, forward strand.
CACCATATCGAAGATGGTACCGGACGAAAAGTACTTCATCCGGTGGAGGTATTGTGGGATGCGGTGTTAAAATCGTAGAGACATTGAATTCAACGTCTCTACGATTATAGAATTTATTTGGTAATTCCTTCCAGCGTAAACAGAAAGGCAAAATTCAGCGCAATATCCTTCAGGTAATCGAAACGACCGCTGGCGCCGCCATGACCAAAATCCATGTTGGTATGAAGGAGTAGTACATTCTGATCAGTTTTTAAGGCACGAAGCCGAGCCACCCATTTGGCTGGCTCGAAATATTGCACCTGGCTGTCATGCAATCCGGTAGTGACCAGTATATTCGGATAGTTCTTCTTTTCGACGTTTTCGTAGGGGCTGTAACTTTTCATATAGAAATAGGCGTCCTTTTCCTTCGGGTTTCCCCATTCGTCAAACTCGTTGGTGGTCAGCGGAATACTTTCGTCCAACATGGTATTTACCACATCAACAAAGGGAACCTGGGCAATCATACCGTGCCACAAATCAGGAGCCATATTAGCCACCGCGCCCATGAGCAATCCACCAGCGCTTCCGCCATGTGCATACAGATGTCCTTTACCGGTATATTTTTCTGCGATCAGGTACTTTCCACAATCAATGAAGTCGGTAAACGTGTTTTTCTTTTTCATCAATTTTCCATCTTCATACCATTGACGACCCATCTCCTGACCTCCACGAATATGAGCGATTGCAAAAACAAAACCACGATTCAGTAGGCTCAGTCGGGTACTGCTGAAACTTGCGTCCATATTTGCCCCGTAACTACCATATCCGTATAGCAACAAAGGCGACTTTCCATCCTTCCTGAAACCTTTTTTGTAAACCAGTGAAATTGGAACCTTGGTTCCGTCGGTGGCAGTTGCATATAAGCGTTCACTCGTGTAATCGGTCGGATTGTAACCACCCAGCACCTCCATTTGCTTCTTCAGGGTTTTGACTTTGGAAACCATATCATAATCGTATGTTGAGGAAGGAGTAGTCAGCGAAGTGTATCCATATCGCAAAACTTTGCTTTTATATTCAGGATTTGCTCCAAAATTAGCGGCATAGGTAGGTTCCCCAAAATCGAGGTAATGTTCCGAATTATCTTTCAAACTTCTGATCCGCAATTTCACCAGGCCATCTTTTCGTTCGTTTATCACAATAAAATCGTTGAATTCTTCGATTCCCTGCAACAAAACATCGTTCCGGGTTGGAATGACTTCTTTCCAACCGGTCGCCTCCGTTTTTCCAAAAGGACATTCCATGAGTTTGAAGTTTTTCGCCTTGTCCTTGTTGGTCAAAATCAGGAATTTGTCGTTTAACGGAACGACACTATATAACACATCTTTCATCCGCGGCTGGAAAACTTTGAATGGATCATTTGGTTTGCCTGCATCAATCATTCTCCATTCTGATGACATAGTCGCACTCGAAACGATGAAAATACACCGGTTGTTTTTGCTCTTTTCAACGCCAATGTAGTTGCTTTTATCCTTTTCCTCATATACCAAAACATCTTTTGCAGCGCTTGTTCCCAGTTTGTGCCGCTGTATTTTTTCTGACAGCAGAGTGACCGGATTTTTCGCAGTATAAAAAATGGTCTGGTTGTCGTTTGCCCAGCAAGGATCACCTTCAGAATTCTGTATTTCATCTTTCAGGATTTCACCCGTCTCCAGGTTTTTGATGTGAATGGTATACTGTCGTCGGCTTACCAGATCCACACCAAAAGCCATGAGCTTGTTGTCTTCACTGATTTCAAAACCAGTGGCTGCATAATACGGATGACCATCTGCCATCTGATCCACATCGAGCAATACTTCTTCTTTGGCATCCAGAGTACCCTTTTTCCGGCAATACTTGTAGTATTGCTTGCCTTCCTCAGTGCGATTGTAATAAAAATAGCCATTCCTGTAAACCGGAACACTCTCATCTTTTTCCTTGATGCGGGCTTTCATTTCAGTAAATAAATCGGCCTGAAACTGTTTTGTACCAGCCATTACCTTGTCCAGATACGAATTTTCGGCTTTCAGGTAGTTCACTACTTTGGTGCTATCTGGACCCTTGCCAAAGTAATCGTACATCCAGTAATATTCGTCTAATACCTTATCATCGTGCAAAGTACGCCAGTGTTCTTTTTTGTCGGCAACCGGAGCCGTTGCTTTTTGGAATTGTGCTTTCAAACTCATAAAAGGAAAAATAAGGATCAGGAATAATGAGATAATTTTCATAAAATCAGGTATTTGAATGTTAAAAAAAGTACAATCATGCACAGATTTCCTTCCGGAAGACAAGAAATTTTCATCCTCCGGAAAGACAGCAATATTAGAAAGGATTTCTCAGATTCCAATCAACAAAAAAGAAACGAAGAAGTTTCTCTGTTTTATTCAATTTGCCCAATCACCACCACGTAGTTTTTGCCATACTTTTTGGCGCATTTGGGGCAGGTAGTGTACCACATGTAATGCTTCTTGAAAGTAAAATTCTTTGATTTGGCAAGAGTTTCATAGTCTTTCATCCATTTTTCGGTGTCGCGGAATGGGCCTTCATAAACTTTGCTGTAAAATTTACCCGATATCGTTGTATTTTCAGCATCAGGAATTTCTTTGTCAACAGCCAGGTACAGATCCATGTTCCATTTCGAAGTATGGTCTGATAAACAAAGATAATCGGGAACGATTACTACGGTAGCTGTAACTTTTCTGTCGAAACGCTTCATCACGCTGCTAAAATTCATGGGCATGTAGAACAGGGTGAAAACTTTATCCTTAATGAATGGCTTATTTTTCCATTCAACGATCTTGTCGTCCCACGGAATTGGGTCAAATTCCGGGCAACAACCTGTTTTTGAATCAAATTGTGATTTCATGGTTTGTAGTTTTTAAACAGTATTCAACAAATAAATATATGAAATTTCAAGGTAAAATCATTGAGAACAGCCGGTCTAGAATTTCAAAAAAAAGACCCTGTCGTTACCGACAGGGTCTACATATATTTAGTCAAATGATTGATTACAACTGAGGTCCCGAAGGGATTAATGCTTTTGCAGCATCATTGTCGCAGTACTGTTCAAAGTTTTTGATGTACATACCAGCCAGTTTAGTTGCTTTTTCAGCCCATTCGCTTGCATTTGCATAAGTATCACGTGGATCAAGGATACCTTCCGAAACGTTATTTAAAGCTACTGGAGCAGTCAAATTCATGATTGGAATATGTATTGTTTCAGCCTTCTCGATTGAACCATCAATAATGGCATCAATGATTGCACGTGTATTTTTCAGTGAAATACGTTTTCCTGTTCCGTTCCAGCCTGTGTTTACCAGGTAAACTTTAGCATTATGTTCCTTTGCTTTACCTATCAGTGTTTTTGCATACATCGTTGGGTGCAAGGTCAGGAATGCTTCTCCAAATGCGGGCGAGAATGAAGGAACAGGTTCGGTAATACCACGTTCTGTTCCGGCCAATTTTGAAGTAAATCCAGAAAGGAAGTGATATTGAGCAGAGTTTTCATTCAGGATAGATACCGGAGGCAACACACCAAATGCATCGGCCGACAGGTAAATAATTTTAGAAGCGTGCCCTGCACGTGATGGAGCAACAATTTTATTGATATGATAGATTGGATAAGAAACGCGGGTGTTTTCGGTTTTAGAAGCAGCTGCTGAATAGTCAGGAGTTCCGTCTTCTTTAACAGTTACGTTTTCAAGCAAAGAATCACGACGGATAGCTCTCCAAATGTCTGGTTCATTAGCTTCGCTCAGGTCAATAACTTTTGCATAGCAACCACCTTCGTAGTTGAATACACCGTTGTCGTCCCAACCATGTTCGTCGTCACCAATCAGGTAACGTTTTGGATCGGCAGAAAGAGTTGTTTTACCTGTGCCTGACAAACCAAAGAAAATAGCTACATCGCCATCTTTACCAACATTTGCAGAACAGTGCATGGAAGCCATACCTTTCAATGGTAAGTAGTAGTTCATCAACGCAAAAATTCCTTTTTTCATTTCGCCACCGTACCAGGTACCGCCGATCACCTGCATTTTGGTGGTCAGGTTAAACAAAGTGAAAACTTCGGAGTTCAAACCTTGCTCTTTCCAGTTTGGATTGGTTGTTTTCGAACCATTCAGGCAAACGAAATCGGGTTCACCGTAATTAGCCAGTTCGAAATGGGAAGGACGAATAAACATATTGGTTACAAAGTGAGCCTGCCATGCGACTTCCATGACAAAACGAACTTTCATACGGGTATCTTCGTTAGTTCCGCAGAAGGTATCTACTACATACAATTTTTTTGCAGTCGAAAGTTGTTTTGTTACCAAATCTTTGCAATGATCAAATACTTCGGGAGTTGTTGGCCGGTTGATCGTGCCATCCCACCACAAATGTTCATCGGTTACCGCATCTTTTACAAAAAACTTGTCTTTAGGTGAACGACCTGTGAATTTTCCTGTATCCACCGATACAGCACCTGAATTTGTCAACACTCCTTTTTCAAAACCTTCGTTGGCAGGATCAACTTCAGCCTGAAAAAGAACCTCATAAGATGGATTATGAATAATTTCAACATTGGTATTAATACCGTACTTTAAAAGATCTGTGTTCTTCATACTAAGTGATTATAAATTAACTATTTCTACAATTCAAAAATTTCTCGGCATCAAAAATAGTCTTTTTTCATACCGAAGAATATTGCGAAATATTAATTTAAGATCAATTATATTTTACTATCAAACAGTGAATTAAGACAATCATTAAAGGGCTGAATATCAAGACTGGAAATCAATTGGGCATAAAAAAAGAATGTTAAGAAATTATTAACTTCCTAACATTCTTTATGTACTGAAAACTCAATCGTTTATGCCCTTGGATGAAATTGTTGCAAGGTTGATTTCAGGTAATCCCGATCAAGATGAGTGTAAATTTCAGTAGTCAGAATTGACTCGTGTCCCAACATTTCCTGAACTGCACGTAAATCGGCGCCACCATTGATTAAATGGGTTGCAAACGAGTGACGGAAGGTATGAGGGCTGATCTTCTTCTCAAAACCAGCTTTGAGGGCAAGGTTCTTTATGATGGTGAAAATCATTACACGGCTCAGTTTCTTCCCTCTTCTATTCAGAAAAAGTATGTCTTCACTGTCTTTCGAAACTTTCAGAGTTTTCCTGTATCCTTCGGAGTATTTGTTGATTTCCTCAATTGCTTTTTCGCTTACCGGAACCAATCTTTCCTTGTTCGATTTGCCTTCAACCTTAATATATCCCTGGTCAAAAGACAAATTCGAAATTTTAAGGTTTACCAGTTCTGAAACGCGGAGACCACAACTATACAGAGTTTCAAGCATAGCTTTATTCCGTTGTCCTTCGGCCTTTGTTAGTTCAACAGTATCAATCATCAGATCAATCTCTTCAATGGTCAGAACATCAGGAAGTTTCCGGCCAATTTTTGGTGACTCCAATAAAGTAGTTGGATCACTGCTGATTTTGCCCTCAATAAGCAAATACTTGTAGAATGATTTTATTCCTGAGATTGTACGGGCTTGTGTTCGTGGCGAAACTCCTTTATCATTGATCCATTCTACAAATTTTTTCAAATGATTCAGTTTCACTTTTTCCGGGGGCAGTTTCTTAAGATCTTCATCAGCGTAAGCCATCAGCTTGTTTATATCATTGATATAAGCAGCGATCGAATTGGCTGATAAACCTTTTTCTAATCGTAAGAAAGATTCGAATCCTTTTTTGCTATCTTCCCATTTCATAATTAAATACTTTAAGGTTTTTAAATTCTACAACAATTATTAATAATTTTGGTTTTATAAACCCGATAAAATTTTCATTTAATAAAAACTATGCTCATCCACCAAGATTACATAATTTCATTACGAGTTTACGAACGGTTAAGTTACTAATTTTTTTAATAATATATCAAAACATGAAAATTTTGTTAATAAATGGCCCAAATTTGAATCTGCTTGGAGTTCGGGAAAAGAGTATATACGGGAATACATCCTTCGAAAGCTATTTTCAAACCCTTCGGAAAGACTATCAACTGATTGAAATGGAGTATTTTCAATCAAATGTTGAAGGAGAATTAATCAACAAAATTCATGAAAGGGGTTTTGATTTTGACGGTATTATTCTTAATGCAGGTGCATACACTCATACTTCGATTGCCATCAGGGATGCCATTTCAGGCATCAAAACCCCAGTAGTTGAAGTTCATATTTCGAACATTTTGACCAGGGAAAACTTTCGGCATGAATCGCTTATTGGGCCAGTATGTATAGGAAGTATCATGGGATTTGGACTGGACTCATATCGTCTTGGCATTGAGGCAATCAAGCAACTCGCTGAAATTTAAGTTTCGGTTTTGAACAGTATCTGATTGTATAAAACCAAAGTTTGAAAATTTCAATATTTTTGCAGAACTCATTAACAAACTGTATTCATGAAACACACAAAAATTGTAGCTACAATTTCGGATAAACGTTGTGATGTCGAATTTATTCGTCAGCTTTTCGAAGCCGGAACGAATGTGGTTCGCCTGAACACGGCTCACATTTCGACAGAAAACGCAATTGCTATGATGAAAAACGTCCGCGAAGTTTCAGATTCCATCGCTATTTTAGTTGACACAAAAGGGCCAGAAATCCGCACAAAAAACATTTCTGAACCGATTGCAGTAAAAGAGGGCAACTTTATTCGAATTAGAGGTGGGGAAGGACAGTCAGACCCGGAGACCATATATGTAAGTTATCCAAACTTTCACCGGGAAGTTCCGGTAGGAAACCAAATCTTGATTGATGACGGCGATTTGGCTCTGGAAGTCTTAGAACAAAGGGAAAATTGCCTGATTTGCAGGATCGGAAACAGCGGACAAATCAAAAACAATAAAAGCATCAATACTCCCGGAGTAACTGTTGATTTGCCTTCTATCAGCGAAAAAGATATCGATTTTATTGAATTTGCCGCAAAGAATGAAGTTGATTTCATCGCACATTCCTTTGTACGGAACAAAAAGGATGTTCTGGCTGTCCAGGAAATTCTTGATAAATTCAACAGTCCGATCAAGATTATAGCCAAAATCGAAAACCTGGATGGAGTAAAAAACATTGATGAAATCCTTCATGCTGCCTATGGGATAATGGTAGCACGCGGAGATCTCGGCATTGAAATTCCGGCTGAAAAAATACCGGGTATCCAGAGAATATTAATCAGGAAAGCGGTTCAACAGAAGAAACCAGTTATCATTGCCACACAGATGCTTCATTCGATGATCGACAATCCTCGGCCAACAAGAGCCGAAGTGAGCGATGTAGCTACAGCTATCTACGATCGGACGGATGCAATCATGCTTTCAGGTGAAACTGCTTATGGAAGTTACCCGGTTGAATCAGTAAAAGTAATGTCTAAAATAGCGCTCGAGGTAGAGGCAAGCAAAGACCGAAGAAATGATCTGCCAGTTCCGCGCCTCGACAATGAAACTTCAGCATTTTTGGCTGAAGCAGCGGTTCTGGCTTCGAAAGAATTAAAGGTCAAAGCGATTGTCACAGATACGCTGACCGGAAAAATTGCCCGATACATTGCAGCCTTCCGGGGGGCATTGCCGGTATTCGCAAAATGTCACAATGGAAGGGTAAAGCGCGAATTAGCCCTTTCGTATGGCGTTTTCCCGAGCGAGATCAAATCGAAGAAAAACAAGCACAAACTGATAGAAACTTCGCTGCTCGATCTGGTTGAAAGAAAAATGATTACCGAAAAAGACACGGTTATATACGTCGGCGGCAATTTTGGCGTTGGCGGAGGAACCTCGTTTATCGAAATCGCTTCGGTTGAACAAATGGCGCATGCAAAAATGAGAAATTAATTCAAATTATATCCATAAAAAAGGATGCCTTATCAGCATCCTTTTTTCTTATCGCATATCGATGGTTTCAACGCCTTTATATTTTTTCGGATCAAAAACAAAATCAGCATCCTTGTAAACTCCATCAGTTTTGAATTCGCTTACCAAAACATTGTATACATTCCCATCCTTGCCGGTCATATTTGCACCGCGGATCAACATTTTCTGTTTGTCGATCATGATTTTAATCTTCTGTATTTCACCGGTAGGCTTTTGCGGGGTCAGATCGATGTTATATACCGCAACTCCCCCATCCACTGATTCGTTAATGAATTTGTAATTGAATCCACGTTCGTAAATGGTAAATATTTTTGACGGATCCATCAAATCTTGTGTTCCTTCATCCAGGTTTGCAATATTTACTTCATTCGAATTGACCATGTATGTCCAGATTGTTTTACCGTCGCAGGTTACCTGTAATCCCATCTGAGGAATGTTCAACTTATATTTTTTGTCCTTCAGGATGATAGAACCAGTGCTCTTTTCCTGAATTTTTTCCTTTGCGTTGTTCATTTCGAATGAAAATTTGGCTTCGAGTGATGCAAGTGACTGGGTCGTTTTGGTAACCTTTTCCAGAATTTCTTTCGCTTTTGCATCCTGTTGCGCTAATCCGGCCATCGCAAAGACCGAAAGAATTGAAAATATCAAAAATCGTTTCATTGTTGCTGTTTACTTTTAGAGTTTTATTTTAATGTATTCAATAATTGTTCCAAAGAATATTCATCCTGAAGCAGTACCTGCCTAGCCTTGCTTCCTTCGCTCGGGCCAACAATTCCGGCGGCTTCCAGTTGGTCCATGATTCGACCTGCACGATTGTACCCAATCGAGAATTTCCGCTGAATCATCGAAGTTGATCCCATCTGATTACTGACAATCAATCGTGCGGCATCGTCAAACATTTCATCGCGGTTGGCCAAATCAGCTCCGGGAGAGCCATTCTCATTTTCGCCCACATAGTCTGGTAAAAGTAACGCAGTAGGATAGCCCCGTTGTTCGGAAATATATTCGCAAATCCGTTCCACTTCCGGAGTATCCACAAAGGCGCACTGCACTCGGGTCATGGTGCTGCCAGTCGAAACCAGCATGTCGCCTTTTCCGATCAATTGATTGGCGCCGGGAGTATCCAGAATGGTGCGCGAATCTATCATCGAAGCTACTTTAAAAGCAATCCGGGTTGGGAAATTTGCTTTAATCACACCGGTAATAATATTAATGGAAGGACGCTGCGTGGCAATGATCATGTGTATACCCACTGCACGGGCCAACTGGGCAATTCGGGCGATCGGAAGTTCAACTTCTTTTCCGGCAGTCATAATCAGATCAGCAAATTCGTCGACCACCACCACAATGTAAGGAAGATATCGGTGGCCCTTTTCAGGATTTAACCTACGGCCAATGAATTTGGTATTGTATTCAATTATGTTACGAACGTGAGCCTTTTTCAACAAATCGTAACGGCTGTCCATTTCAATGTTTACTGAATTCAGTGTATTCTTTACCTTCTGGATATCGGTAATAATTGCATCTTCTTCATCCGGCATTTTAGCGAGGAAATGCTTTTCGAGCGAAGCATAAAGATTCAGCTCCACTTTCTTGGGATCGACCAGCACAAATTTCAATTGCGACGGGTGTTTCTTGTATAGCAAGCTGGTGATGATCGCATTCAGCCCTACCGATTTACCCTGACCGGTCGCCCCGGCAACGAGGATGTGCGGCATTTTGGCCAAATCCATCATGAACGTTTCATTCGAAATGGTTTTTCCCAAAGCAATCGGCAGCTCAGCGGTTGATTCCTGAAACTTTTTGGATCCGATGATCGAGCGCATGGAAACAATTTCAGGCTTTTGGTTTGGAACTTCAATCCCGATTGTTCCGCGGCCCGGAATGGGTGCAATGATACGAATCCCCAGGGCTGACAGACTTAGTGCAATATCATCTTCAAGATTCTTGATTTTGGCAATCCGGATTCCCGGAGCCGGAACAATCTCATATAAAGTAATGGTTGGCCCGATGGTTGCCCTGATCTTGGTAATTTCAATTTTATAATGACGGAGGGTCTCAACAATCTTGTTTTTGTTCGAAATCAGTTCTTCATTGCTTACTTCCGCATTTCCGGAGGCATGATCATCAAGCAGTTCCAGCGTCGGATATTTATAGGTAGACAAATCCAGGGTCGGGTCGTAATCAGCCATTCCCCCTGTGTTTATTTCTGTTTCGTCGTCCAACGACTTTTTGCTGATCTGAAGTTCCGGCTCTTTTAACTTTGGTTTTTCTTTCACAGGCTCGTCCGAAAAAAGCATATCCTCAATGCTCATTTCCACATCCTTTTTCGAAACTGTATTTTCAACCTCAAAGTCGTCGTCATCCAACATCTCCGGCACATCTTCCTTCGAATCCGGGTCAAAAATGGCTTCAATCCGATTGTCTTCCGTAATAATTTTCGAAATCGAAGGATCAGTGATTTCCAGTACAGGAACAGTTTCTGCTATTTCCGGAGAAAGAACTTCGGACAGTACCGGATCTTTTTCCTTTCGGGCAAAAATACTGGTCAACCAGGGAATGAACTGCTTGAAAGTAACCAGAAGCAAGACAAAAAGAATGAAAAGCAGAATTAATGCTGCTCCGAATGCGCCAAGCAGTGAGGATAATAAACTGGACAATATAAATCCATACATTCCACCTGCATAAAGGAACTGATCTCCAACGGAGACTATCAAAGCCAGTGCAAGGGCAATCGAAGACCAAAGCATCCACAGAAATGAAAATAAAAAAGTCTTAAAAAACTTAATCCCTTTATATCCGAATAAATTGAGCGCAGCAACAATGAAAATGGGAATGAAAATAAACGATGCAAATCCAAAACCAAGGTTTATAAACTGTTCGCTGAGATAAGCGCCACCTTTTCCGGCAATGTTCTGCACCTGAACGGAAGGATCGAATAGAAATTCCTGCCAGGGCAAGTCGAGCTTACTTTGATCGACCCGACCCGAAAAAATGTAGGAAACAAAAGCAACAGCCAAATATCCGCTGAAAATTGAAAGAAAAAATCCGAGCGTATACCTGAATTTATTACTCCTGAAGAAATTAATGATTCCCTTTATTCTGGAAGGTTTTGCACCGTTCGCTGGTTTCTTGACCGCTTTTGTGATTTTCTTTGCCATTCGATTGTTAATTCGTGCGCAAAGTTAACGATTTTTGCCTAAGGTATATTTTATCGGTGATCGATTATGAAACAAAAAATTAACCGATTTAATCCTTTTTCCTTTTGGCATGGACACTGTTTTATAGCATTGATCGCTATCTTTACTTCCAACATCGATCATGATTAATTTTCGATCCTTTTTTTATGTTTGTCCGGAACAAAAATAGTATACCATGAAAAGAATTGCGGTGGTAGCTTTAGGTGGAAATGCTTTATTGCGTGAAAATGAAACAGGAACCATCGAACAACAGGAAGCAAATACGACTGAAACCATTGAAAATCTGATTTTTCTATTGAATGAAGGATTTGAACTGGTTATCACGCATGGAAACGGCCCACAGGTTGGCAACATTCTGATGCGAAATGAGGCTGGGAAACAAATGTACGACATCGCCCCAATGCCTTTGGACATTTGTGTGGCCGATTCACAGGGTGGCATTGGATATATGATCGAACGGATGCTCAGGAATGTCTTGCAAAAACACGGTATTCAGAAAAATGTAATCACACTGGTTTCCATGACAATTGTCGACCCGAATGATTTAGCCTTCCAAAACCCAACCAAAGGAATTGGAAAATTATATACCGAGGAAGAGGCTAAAAAACTTCAGAATGAAAAAGGCTGGATCTTTAAG
>JANXYV010000097.1 GCA_025355875.1 Prolixibacteraceae bacterium
ACATCCGTTTTCTGCCAAATTTTATTTTCTCTCCTTTCATGCGATCAAAAAAATTTAGCATTCATCCGGATAAGTTGATAAGCATCTATTGTGCTTCGCAACAAGGACTCCATCGGTATTTCTGCCAGAATCAGGACTGAACTGGCATTGGCAGGACTGAATCTGACATCCACCATGGTGCATACTGTGTGGCTTGGCGGTGGTTGCTAATTGGCAGAATAGTGGCTATTGTGCGGCTGTGTGGAGCGTCATATATCCGCATTTTCTGCCTTTTTTTCTGCCTGAGAGCATAGGGCACGCTCGGGTAGTTCAACACAGAATCAAATCCGTTTTCGGATTTGATTCTGTTGTTACTTTATCTTCAGGTTTTTGGAGAAAAATAATCCGGAAAGGTTATTTTTCATTTCGAGGGCCACAACTTTTTTCTTCAAAGAGAAAAGTTGGCAAAAAAGAACATGCGCTTGCCGTTGAAAAATCGGCAGAAAAATTCAGGGACCCGCTATGCGCCTATATTTTTGGGGAATTTTATTCCGCTGAATATAAAATGAAAATAAAAGAATAAAATAGAATGCAGGTTGGTCTAATCCAGCATTATTCAACTTTATTATTTGGAATTAACCGCAATAATACAGTTCCATGAGGTGAAACTTCAACATTCAAACCATTTTTTGCATCCGGCAAATCTTCCTTTTTCCAGATGTCGTAAACAGAACACAAATCGTTTATACCAATATCAGCAAGTTTGACATTAATGGTTTTACTCATGGAGTCATTAAGGTTGAAGAATGCAACATATTTCGATATACCGTCATGGCTTTCTGCTGACCAAATAATAGTTTCTTCATTGGAAAAAACCTCCCGGCCATTTTTACTTTGCTGGTTTATTTCAAGCACCTCCTTGTTAGTAAGCAATGCCAACGTGAATTCATCAAGTCCTTGTAAATTAGATCCAATCATCAGTGGTGAACGCATCATGCTCCAGAGGGTAAGCATTGTATATTGTTCTTCATGCGAAAAATTAGTCTTACGAGGATAATTCATTTTCAATTCCGATCGGATCGAGAGATTGCCAACTGGTAGCATATCTGCGTCAGGCCAGCTTCCTGGTTTTGCGTAAGGAGCCCATGCACGTGCCAATCCAAATTGATTCTTGAGGGCCGGCCAACTATCCCAATAATCAGGAGAAATACGCCACATATCTGCATTCTCAGCAAGATGTTTGGCACTGCCAATTGGAGCTGCTCCAGGAGAAAGGCTCAATACCATTGGCCTCCCACAATTTTTGATGGCTTTATGGATGGCCTCAATGTCGTCGGCATGATATGGAAAGGCAATGTCATCGACTTTCACAAAATCAACACCCCAACTTGCATACAAATCAAATAGTGAATTGACATATTCCTGAGCGCCTGGTTTTTCAAAATTAATACCACGCATTCCGCCATACCACTTACAGGTATCGTACATATTTACAATGTCTTTCAGTCGATACTCTGTGCCTTTAACCGGCAAATTCTCTTCTACTGCGTTCCAAGGGATTCCACGCATCAGATGAATGCCAAATTTTAACCCTTTGGCGTGTACATAGTCAGCCAATGGTTTAAATCCTTTGCCATTTGAAGATGATGGATGTAGCTTTTCGGATGGGATTACTCTTCCGGATTCATCGATAAATTGATGCGCTGTTTTTGATTGCCAGTTGTCTTGAGTGAAATTATCGCCAAACCATAAAAAATCAACAACTACATATTCGTACCCGTACTCTTTCAAATGCAGGGACATAAAATCGGCATTGGCTTTTACTTCGGATTCGGTAACACTCATCCCAAAACAATCGTAACTGTTCCAACCCATTGGAGGCTTTGGGGATACTGATTCAGTAAAAGTCTGACTTGCACACGAAAATGCACAGATACTAACGAAGAAACAAAGGAACCATCTTGAAAAATTATAAATCATCTTTAGCTTTTAAATTTTTGTCTGTACTTGGTAATGCAGCTAGTACAATTTAACGATGAAAAATACTCAACTCAATTCCTATTTCTTTTGTTCCTAATTTCGAAATCCAATGATTTTTGCATCAGTCATTTCATTACATTTAGCACCTCAATGAGTAAATGTACATCCTTAATTGTATTGATGTCAGGGAAAGATAGTGTTATGAAAAGTTTAATTTTGTTTGGGTTTCTGGCCGCCATGCTATGCAATTTATATGCACAGCCCTATAAATATTATACAAACAGGGATGGCTTGTCAAAAAACACCGTTACTTCTATCCTGAAAGATAGCCGCGGTTTTATGTGGTTTGGCACACCGGTTGGCCTAAACCGTTTCGATGGCTACAAATTCAAAACATATTTCCATAACGAAAACGATTCAACATCAATTTGCAACAACAATATCCGAAAGATTTTAGAAGATGAAAAGGGGGATTTTTGGCTGGCAACCACCAATGGCTTGAGTAAATATAATTATGAGACCAATCGCTTCATTAATTACTTTCATGATCCCAACAAAAATGGGACATTAAGCAATAACTATATTAACAGTATTATTCTTGATAGGAATAGGAATTTGTGGATCGCCACTTCCGAAGGGTTTGATAAATATTTGCCAGCAACGAATACATTTAAGCATTTTGTTTTTAGGGCCAATGATAGGGGAATATTGGAAAACAAATCGGTTTACGACATCATACAAGATTCGAAAGGACTTTTTTGGCTTTGTGCCGAAGGTAGTGGTTTGGTAAGCTTTAGCGAAGAAACTGAGCAGTTTTCAATTTTTAAAGGAGATGAAGGATTAAGCCCGATTGGAAATTCAATTAATGGTAAAATATTTGTTCAAAATGAAACCAATATCCTGAAGATAAATGCCGAAAATGGTTTTTTCGATTTTAATACACAAACAAAAAGATTTAGCTTGTCAAAACCTAGTCAGAAAAATGAAAATCTTGACCAGATTGACTACAATCCATTAATTGATTTGTATGACGATAAGGCTGGCTCATTTTGGATAAAAAGTCCAAGCAGGGGAATCATTTTTTATGATTCTACCAAGAACAAATTCAAATCTTTCTCCGATGCAAATTCAAATTACGGACTAATTGATAAATCAGTTGCTGCATTTGCCGAAGACAAAAATGGGAATATCTGGATTGGCACCTCAAAAGGGCTTTGTACCTTTAATCCAATCAGTAAATCGTTTGCAAATCGTACGACTAGTTCAAAAACGGTTTATGCCATTCACAAATCAATATTTGCACTTTGTTTTGACAAAAATCAAAACCTGTGGATCGGTAGCTCATCTGGTCTTTATCACTATAACACAAAAACAGACAAGTTAAAGGCCTACTATCATGACTTTCAAAACAGCAATTCTTTGATTAACGATAAAGTTGACTGCATTTTTGAAGACAGTAAAGGGAATATTTGGGTTGGGGGTAGCGGACTTAATTTATACATTAAATCGAGTGATAATTTTAAGCAATTTAAGGCAATTAAGAACTCAAATAAAACAGTTAATTCCCAATATGTAGTTCATATTTATGAGAATAAATCCGGAGAATTATGGATTACAACCTGGGCTGGTGGTATAAATATCTATCATCCGGATACAAAGGAATTCTCATTTATAACCAACGATCTCTCTCAGAAAAGTATAATTAAATCAAACGACATTGGAAGTGTTGTCGAAGACAGCAAGGGTTTTCTTTGGTGTACATCAAATTACGGAATAACAAAATACAATACATTCACAAAGAAGGCCGAATGGTACTCCGAAAATGATGGGTTAGTAAATAATGTTGTTTCAGATGTATTGGAAGATGATAACGGAATGATCTGGATTAGCACAGGGAAAGGAGTTTCCATGTTTAATCCGGAATCTAGCTTGTTTAAAAACTATGATGTCGATGACGGATTGCAGGGAAATGAGTTTACTTATAATACTGCATTGAAGGGCCATGATGGTAAACTATATTTTGGTGGAACTGAAGGATTTTCGATTATCGATCCTGGTGTGCTCAGGGAAAATAAAACCAAGCCTAAAGTTTGCATTACCGACATTCAGATATTCAACAAATCAGTGGGAATTGGAGAAAAACTGAATGGCAGAGTGATCCTTCCACAGAATATTGTAGATACTAAATCAATAACTTTATCACACCATGAAAGTGTCATTTCTTTGGAATTTGCAGCGCTGCATTTTACCAACCCCGAAAAAAACCAATATGCATATATGCTCGAAGGCTTGGATGATAAATGGAACTACACCACAGCCCAACGACGATATGTAACCTATACTACTTTAAATCCGGGCAAATATACATTCAAAGTAAAAGCGTCGAATAGTGATGGCGTTTGGAATGAAACCCCAACTTCACTCGAATTAATTATTTTGCCTCCATGGTGGAAAACCATCTGGTTTAAAGTGTTTTTAATCGTATTCCTTATCGGGTTAATTCAGCTTGCATTTTATATTCAATTAAATTCGATTCGGAACAGCAAAAAGAAATTCGAAAAATTAGTCCGTTTAAGAACCAACGATTTGGAAGAAGCGAACAGTCAGCTTGGATCGCAAAAAGAAAATCTGGAGAATTTAAATACTGCACTAGAGACTCATCAACAGGAGATTGAGTTCCAAAAGGAAGAGATAAGTCAGCAAAACAATGATTTAAAGACCAAGAACAACGAGATACTTGAAATAAGCCAGCGCATCCATGATCTGGATCAAATGAAACTTCGCTATTTCACCAATATTTCGCACGAGTTCCGCACTCCAATTACATTAATTACAAGCCCATTGGATAGTTTGATTGAGTCTGGAGCCTTCGATAAAAAGAACCACGATCAGTTGTCGATCATCAAGAACAGTGCGAACCGCTTGTTGCGACTGGTGAATCAGTTGCTTGACATTGGAAAACTCGATTCGGGAACTATGTTGGTAAAGAAAACAAAGGGCGATTTTGTGAAATTTGTGGAATCAATTCTGGCATCTTATAAAGGCCAGGCCAAACAGAGAAATATTGATCTGGGGTTTGAAACCGGACTGAGCGAACTGAATATCCTATTCGATTTCGATAAAATGGAAAAGGTATTTTTCAATCTGCTATCGAACAGTTTCAAGTTTGTCCCCGATGGCGCTTCAGTTTTACTTCGTTTAAGTGTGGAAGGCAACGAGGTGGTCGTTCAGGTTTC
The DNA here is from genome assembly GCA_025355875.1 of Prolixibacteraceae bacterium. Classification (GTDB taxonomy): domain Bacteria; phylum Bacteroidota; class Bacteroidia; order Bacteroidales; family Prolixibacteraceae; genus Aquipluma. Next base: position 5,196 of record JANXYV010000097.1, read on the forward strand.
AGATACTGGAATTGGCATCCCAAAAGATCAACTGAATAAGATTTTTGAACCATTTTATCAGGTCGATTCCTCCAACACACGTTTTCATGAAGGTTCAGGAATTGGGCTTTATCATACCCAGGAGCTTGTTTTGTTGCTCGATGGAACCATCAACATCAGCAGTGCCGAAGGGAAGGGAACTACTGTTGAAGTAAAGTTCCCTTACGAGGTTTCAACGGATAATTTTGAGACAGCAGTGGTAGGCAAACAAACTGATAAAACTAAAAGGACGACATACCGCGCCACCGAAGCAGCTAACATTGATCAAATCATGGAAAAGCGGAATCCGCTTTTATTGCTGGTCGAAGACAATGCAGAATTGCGGGCTTACATCAATGCGGAATTTTGCCACAGCTATACGGTAATTGAGGCCGAAAACGGAAAGCAGGGCCTTGGAATGATCCGGGAGTATCAACCCGATTTGATTATCAGCGACATCATGATGCCTGAAATGGATGGGCTGGAACTGTGCCGGCAAATTAAGGAAGATGAGCAAATTAGCCATATTCCGATCATTCTGCTCACTGCCAAAGCCGACGAAGCAGATGTGATTGGCGGTATCGAGCTTGGAGCAGATGAGTATATTACCAAGCCATTCAATATCAAGCATCTCTATGCAAAGGCCGATCAGCTTTTACTTACGCGCAGTAAACTGAAGGAGAAATTTAGCAAAGAAGTCTTTTTTGAAGCCTCTAAAATGGCCTTTTCTCAGGCCGATAAACGTTTTCTGGAAAAGCTTATTCAGTTGGTGGAAAAGAATATCGCGAGTGAGAATTTTCAGGTTGCCGACATTGCTCAGGAAATTGGCATGGGAAAAACCAATCTGTACAAGAAAGTTCAGGCCATAACCAATCAATCAGTAGCCGATTTTGTACGGACGATCCGCCTGAAAACCGCGGCAAAGCTGCTTTTAACCAATGAACTTTCGGTTTCGGAGGTTTCGTTTCAGGTTGGCTTTAAAGATGCAAGCCACTTCATTAAATCGTTTACCCGGCAATACAACATCACCCCAAAACGGTTTATCGAGCAGCAACGGCAGAATCGCAGCTTGTAAGCAAATCCTTTTCAGGAAATAGGATAATCCACCACATGTATGGTCAATTTGTTCAAAACCGGTTTTTGAACAAATTGACCATTTTCAAATCCATACACACCACGTCCAAAGGCATCCTTGCCTGTACTTTTGGGTACACGTTTTAAAACATAAACGTTTACCAGATGAACTCAGCAGAAAAAATTTTAGTACTTAATTTGAAGAATGGCGACGAGCAATCGTTCAATATCCTTTATGGGAAATACTATCCGGTTCTATTTTCATTTTCGATGAAATACCTAAGGTCGAAGGAAGACACTGAAGAGATTGTTCAAAACCTCTTTTTTAAAATTTGGGAACGCCGTGGCGATCTGAACGAAGAACTTAATTTTAAATCCTACCTGTTCCAGATTGCGGTTAACGACATCTACAACAAGTTCAAAAAGCGGGTTTCCGAGAAGAGATATCACGATTATATCAAGGAGGTACAGGGTAATCCTGAATATTTTTCCATCTCAGACAACCGGTTTGATTTTCAGGATATTTTAGATTGGGTCAAAAAACTGATTGATCAGTTTCCACCCCAGCGCAGGCAAATTCTCACCCTGAATAAAATTGATGGATTTTCGAGCAGTGAAATCGCCGAAAAACTGAATGTTTCGGTTCGGACAATTGAGAATCAGGTTTTTAGAGGCGTAAAAAGTTTGCGTTCAGAGTTAGCATTTTGTTTCGAATAATATTAAAAGTCTTCATCGTTAGGTTTAAAATAGATAAAGTAAAGGTTTCATTTAGATTAATTAGCGTACATTTTTGGCAAAGGGTAATGCTTTAAGTGAGTATTATTCTTTGCTGAATTGTAATAAATAAAATGATGAATTTGAAAAACAGGATTTCTCTTAAAACATAACTTAATCAATCAATAATCAAATTTTATGGAAAAACAAAAAAAAGAACGACAAGTAAAAAGCCAAACCGGCTTACATTGCTATCGTAATTTAAAAAGGCGGCTTACTATTACTGCGTTGCTGCTGGCATTTTCAGGTTCATTGTTGTTTGCGCAAACCCCCACAATTTCAGGAACCGTTACCGCTACGAACAATGAACCACTTATTGGCGCCACTATTGCTGAACAAGGCACAAACAATGGTACTGCCACCGACGTGAACGGAGCTTTCAAATTAAAGCTTACCACCGCAAATCCAAAGCTATCCGTTTCATCGGTTGGGTATAAAAGCCGGGTCGTTGAAGTGAATAAACAATCGGTATTGAATGTTTCTCTCGAAGAGGATATTCAGGCGCTAGACGATGTGGTGGTTGTGGGTTATGGCTCGGTAAAAAAGAAAGATTTAACCGGAGCTGTTTCGAGTGTGAAAGCCGAAGACTTTGAGAAACAACCTGTCACCCAGATCAGTCAGGCTTTGCAAGGCCGTGCCACAGGGGTTATGGTTTCAACAACCTCCGGCGCTCCGGGCGCTGATGCAAAAATTCGGATCCGTGGCTTGAATTCACTCTTCGGAAATAATAACCCATTGTATATCGTTGACGGAATCGCAACCGATCCGGCAAGTTTAAATACCAACGACATCGCCTCTTTTGAAGTACTGAAAGATGCTTCATCAACCGCAATTTACGGTAACCGCGGGGCAAATGGGGTAATTCTCATTACCACGAAAAAAGGACAAAAGGGCAAAACAATTGTCGATTTTAGCGCCAACATCGGTTACGATATTATTCCTGACAGTCGCCTGATGCCAACCCTGAATTCGGTTGATTACATGAATTTAACCAATGAAATAGTTAAAAAAGACACTTATTCGGCTGAAGAAATTGCCGCTTTCGAGGCTTCAGGAAAAAGCACCAATTGGCAAAAAGAACTGTATGGAATGGGTTCCACCCAAAACTATCAGTTAGCGGTCAGTGGCGGAAACGACAACGCGAAATATTACCTTGGCGGTGGCTACATCGATCAAAAAGGTATCGTGATGAATACCGGTTATCAGCAATATTCGCTGCGTGCCAATATCGATGCGAAACTGAGCGAGAAAGTCAACCTTTCTTTCAATAACAATATCAGTTACAAAGATGTACACAACGGAGCGCCGGCCAACTTACAGGAAGCTCTGGTATGGTCGCCAAACCTACCGGTAAAAGATTCACTGGGAGTTTTCACACCCCAAGATCCGATTGGTCACAAAGAAGGCCGCAATCCGATTGCCAGCATCACCGATCAGAATAGTAACTGGGAAACCTTGTACATCCATTCAAATGCTGAATTGACCTTTTTTATCCTTCCGGGTTTGACTTTCAGGCCAGTCGTTGGGTTGGAACATGTCAGTTTCCAGAATAAATATTTCAATGGAAAAGGAATGACTGGCAGTTTGGGCGAAGCAGGAATCAGTAACAATGCCAATACAACTTTTCAGAATAGCAATATCCTGACCTACAACAAGACTTTCAATGAGGTACACAACTTAACCGCAACAGCGGTTAACGAATGGATCGTCAATAAAAAATTCGACTACGGAATTTCGGAGTCGGCCATACCAAACGATTACTTTGGATACTACAATTTAGGAACAGGTGGAGTACAGAATTTACCATCTTCAAGCTTTAGCAAGAGCCAGTTGTTGTCGTTCCTGGGTCGTGTAAACTACAGTTATGCCGATAAATATCTGATCACCGCTTCTTACCGTGCCGATGCTTCCTCTAAATTCAGCGGAAATAACAAATGGGGATATTTCCCATCGGCTGCCTTGTCGTGGAAAGCTTCCGAAGAGGATTTTGTGAAGAATCTGAATGTTTTCAGCAGCCTGAAATTCAGGTTGAGTTATGGAAAAACCGGAAGCCAAGGGATTGAACCGTACCAAACCCAATCCATCATGGGTTCTGATCCAAAAGTATTTGGCTATCCTTATGCTTCAACCACATTGAACCGTGGTTATGGTTTGGGAAGCATTGCCAATGCCGACCTGAAATGGGAGTCAACTTCTACTCTGAATGCGGGTGTTGATATGGGTTTCTTCGATGGCCGCCTGGGTTTGAACTTTGATATTTTTCAGAAAAACACCACCGACATGCTGTATCCAAAGTCTATCCCTGCATTTCAGGGAGGCGGTACAATTATGACTAACGTGGGCGACAACCGGAATTCAGGAATTGAGTTCAATATTGATGTTGTCCCTGTTTCTTTGAAAGATTTCAAATGGACTTCTTCATTCAACGGTTCGTTTATCAAAAGCGAAATTACGCTGTTGGCCGATTCAATTCTCATGGGGCCACAATATTGGGGAGCAATCACCATTCACCGCACTCAGGAAGGTTTACCGGCATCCAGTTTTTATGTGCTTCAGGCTGATGGAGTTTGGACAGACGCCCAGGCCGAAGAAGCCACGAAATATGGCGCAAAACCCGGCATGGTTCGGTATGTCGATCAAAACCATGATGGCCAAATCAATGCTGACGATTATAAATTTTCAGGAAGCCCTTATCCGGATTTCTATTGGGGCTGGACCAACGACTTTTCATACAAAAACTTCGATCTGAGTGTATTTATCAACGGAAGCCAGGGAGCGAAGTTGTTTAATATGAATTATCTGCTGATGAATACTTCTACCATCTGGTCGGCGACTTTAACCCATCCCGATGCGCAAAATTACTACGATCCAACTTTACGTCCTGATTCAAAGATCCCGAGTGTGGTAGGAAAAGAAGCCTATCCATCAACCCGCTTCCTGCAAGACGCCAGTTATATCCGGATTAAAAACATTTCACTGTCATACACACTCGACAAACACTGGCTGGCATTTACCGGCCTGAAGTTTACGGCAAGTGTCCAGAATGCTGCTGTGTTTACCAAATATAAAGGCTACGATCCTGAGTCGATTGGCTATAGCGTGGATGGTAAAGATGTTTATACTGGTTTTGATGCCGGTCTGTATCCTACTGCAAAATCTTTTACCTTCGGAATTAAAGCGACATTTTAATCATTTAATTGAAATAACATGAAACGATATTTTATAAAACCAGCATTTATAATTACAACAATGGCCCTGTTCACGCTGGGAGGCTGTGTGAAGGATTTCCTTCAGGAGGATGTCCGGGGGAAATTGACCAGCGATGGTTTCCCGAAAGACGCAAAACAGTTGGAAGAAGCGGTGCATGGCTTGTACAATGCCACAGCGGGCTTTTGCGATCAGGCGGCGATTATTACACGTGATTGCGGAACCGAAGAACTAACCTCCCTGTTGCCACCATACAATAAATACTATCAGGTGTATAACGACAATTATACCATGTACCTTCAGCAGGCAACCGCCGGTGAGCCGCGCGATATGCCCATCTGGGGCGGCTGTTATGCAGGTATCAAACAAGCCAACTGGTTACTCGAAGTGATTGGTAATGCTCAGGTCGGCAATCCAAAAGTGCTCGATCTGGCTCGCGGTCAGGCTTATTTCATGCGGGCATTGTGCTACTTTAACCTGACCCGATATTTCGGTGAAGTTCCGATTGTGCTTACTACCGACATCAATGTAAAAGTTACGAAGCTTGGAACTGTTAAGGAAGTGTACGATGTGGTTTTGTCGGATCTGAATATGGCCATGACTTTACTGCCTCAGTATGCCTGGGACGAAACAAACATCGGGGAAGCGGCCAAACTGATGCCGCAGTTGTGGAGCGGAAACAAAGCAATTCCTACACAGGGATGGGTTCGTGCTTTACGCTCTCAGGTTTATATAACGATGGCTGGCTGGCCCTTGAACGAAACCACCCACTACACTGAAGCCGCAGCCGATGCCAAATACATCATCGACCACAGAACCGAATTTGACTATGATCTGGAACCCGACTACAAAGATTTATGGTTATACGAATCACAATTCAAATTGAAAGAAGGCATTATTACCATGTTTTACAACGGCGATGGACACGATCAGGTTCTTGCTCCACAGGCCGGCAGACCAACACAAGAACCTGGTGAGCCATGGAATGGCTGGAATGATTTTATGGTTGAACGCCCCTATTTTTTTAGTTATCCAGCGAGTTACCGAAAAAGCATTTCGTTTACCACGGCCTGGTACACCAACCGTGTCAGCACTCCAAAATATTGGAAACAGTGGTCAAAGACTGGATTCTATCATCCTTATATAGCTAAATGGCGCAGTTCCGTGGCTTTCCCCTTCGATTCTCTTTGGACAGACAGCCCAAAAGGAACTGCCATCCTTTCAGAAAGGTCAATCATGCTGATGCGTTATGCCAATATTTTAGCAATTTATGCTGAGGCATCAACACGAGCCAATAACAGTGTTAGCGCTGAAGCTCTCGAAGCAATAAACCAGATTCGGCGAAGGGCGCATAACAACACCAAGAATAAGAGATATCCAATTGTAAATGTGCCTATTTACTCACCCAGTGCGAAGTACGATTTGCCAAAATCATTATCAACCGAACAATTTTTGGATTCACTTCTGCAAGAAAAAAGTTGGGAGTTTGTTGGTGAGCCTGAAGGCCGCTGGCACGATCTGGTGCGTTTGGACAAAGTTTATGATGTGGCTTTAAAGGTAAAAGCACAACGTGCCAATACCCAAAGTACCGATAAATCAGGTGATCAGAGTCTGCCAACTTCAACTTATCTCGATAAGAATGTTCCCAATTTGAAGGATGTTACGATCACCACCGACCGGAAAAAATTGCATTGGTATTATGCCCCATTGAGCGAAATACAAAATAATCCGGGATTATTCAACTATTAAACAGTGAATTGCAATGTGAGTTTCTGTGATGGAAAAAATCACATTGCAAATTCAATAAACTTTCATTATTTACTTCTAAATTAATTGATTATGAAAAAAAGATTACTTTTTTCTATTTTGGGTTTAGGCCTGGCTTTAACCCTTTCTACAAACAATGTGAATGCGGCTGAAACCGATTCAACATTAGTCGCTCCTGCTTTAAGCGCTGAGCCGGTTATCGATGGAACGATCGATGCTGCCTGGGATGCAATTCCTTACTCTCAAATGCACAATAAACTTTTAGATGCCTCAACCAGCGAGGCTGATTACTCGGTGAAGTTTAAAGTGGGCTGGAAAGGAGCCAAGATTTTTGTATTGATTGATGTTACGGATAATAAAATTGTGATCAGTCCTGACTATGCGCTTTACAAACAAGATTACACGATGATTTTCATGGACTTGATTAAAGATCTGCCAAATTATTCTGACGAAAATTCGTTCTATTACCGCACCAATGCCGATGGGTCAATGGTTGACGGACGCTATTTCAACAACTGGTCTGCTCCGGAAGAAGGCGTAGTTTCAGCTTCAAAAGCCAGAACCGGCGGATTTGTGACTGAATACTCGGTGGATGTAACCAAGTTTACATTAACTGGCCTCAAAGGTGGCGAAGTTATTGGTTTTGATATCGAAACAGGCGACAACGATGATCCTGCAGTGGCACAACGCAGTAGCCAGTATGTTTGGTCAACCTCTTCAACCGGAAACGACTGGGCTTCACCAATTGGCGAAGTTGGATACATTACTTTAGGCGCCGGCGCTCCTATTATTGTTGCAGAAACCGATTCAACCATGATGGCTCCGGGTTTAAGTGCTGCACCAGTTATCGATGGTACAATTGATGCTGTCTGGAATGCAATTCCCTATACCGAAATGCACAACAAACTTACTGATGGTTCAGTAAGTGAGGCAGATTATTCTGTAAAATTTAAAATGGGATGGAAAGACACTAATATTTTTGTTCTAGTTGATGTTACAGATAACAAAGTAGTAATCAATCCTTCTTTTGCAATATACAAGCAAGATTATACGATGATTTACATGGACTTGATTAAAGATCTGCCTGATTATTCTGACGAAAATTCGTTCTGGTACCGCATAAATGCTGACGCTTCAATGGTAGATGGACGCTATTTTAACAATTGGAGCCCTCCGGAAGAAGGTGTTACAGCTGTTTCGAAAGCGAAAGCTGGAGGTTTTATTGCAGAATATGCCGTTGATGTGACAAAGTTCACTTTAAATAGTTTGAGTCCGGGTCAGGTAATTGGATTTAATCTTGAAACCGGTGATAATGACGATGCTGCTGTGGCACAACGTACAAGCCAATATGTTTGGTCAAAAACATCAACAGGAAACGATTGGGCTACCCCACTAGGTGAAGTTGGCTATGTAACCCTTGGCGATATGAAAACTGCAATCAAGAGTATCAGCAGCGATGCAACCCGGATTTATCCAAATCCGGCAAACTCGGTTATTCACGTGAGCACTTTTTCTTCAAAAGTTGAAATTTACAACATTGCCGGATCTAAAGTTCGCACCATCACCAATATTTCGGCCAATGCTCCAATCAGCATTGACGGATTCCGTGGCATATACTTTGTAAAGGCAACTGCAGAAAATGGTGCAGTGACTACTCAGAAACTGATTGTTCAATAAGCTGAGAGATTTGATACGAATAATAGTGAAATTAAGGATGTCTGTTCTTCAGAGCAGGCATTCTTAGTTTAACTCGTAAAACCTTCCGAATGAAAAAGAGAGTGCTGATTACTGTAATTTCAATATTTATATTCTTTACTATTTTAGGAATTATTGCTATTTTTTTATCCTGACTTTTACCTGAAATCAAGATTAACCTGTTCCAATAAAATGATAGAAATGAAAAAATTTTGGGTTATTCAAGCCGCATTATATTGCTTAATTATTTCTATTCAGGCACAAACCCGCGATGCCTACAAATGGCCATTTGCCGAAACATCCATCTGGAACACACCCATTGGAGATCAGGCCAAATACGTGCCGGCCAACATCAAACCCGCTACCCAATGGGGAATGACCGTTGATGAAGATTATTTGCAACTCAATCCGAAAGCTCCTTTAACACCAATATATACCAGCACAGCAGGCTGGGACCGAAACGAAGACCGATGTCAGATTTCAGGGCCAATATTATTTGAAGCTCCAATGCCAAAAGACTGGCTAATAAATAGCTCCACCTGGGATGGTGCTACTCCAAACGCCGGACTGGCAGTGATCATGCCCGACGGACGAACTATCAAACAAACACAACCGTTTGCCCGCTGCGAACTGGGATCCAGTGGTACCAGCCAGTATGTTTTCCCGGATGTGGATATATATGGCGCCGGCATTGAAGGCGCGCACGGAGCTACCGGAATGTCGGCCATTGGCGGAACCATCCGTTTGGGTGAACTGGTTCCAGGAGGACAAATCAACCATGCCGTGAAATTCAATTTCTTCGGGCATAAAAACTTCTTTTACGATAAAACGACCAAAGGCTACCGCTGGCCAGCCCGAAGCGCCGATGGTTATGCAAACAATGTCAGTTCAGGCTTAAATTATGCCGGAACAACTCCGGAATGCCGGGTTGGTGCACTATTGTCCATACCTGCATCAGTAAACCTCGAAACCTTTGGGCTAGAAACTGAACCGGCGAGAATCCTGTTGCGTGCCTTACAAAATTATGGTGCCTATATCGTGGACGATACAGCCTGGGATGTGTATGCGATAATGGTCGAATGGAGCCCCGAAGGACGGGTTCAAACCGAATTCCAATCGGTGTGGGGTTTCCCGATGTCGGACAAACTCGATACACCCTGGACGCGCGACATGACAAAGATTATTACCAGTTTACAGGTGGTGAATAACAATACCGCTGCAACGATTGGCGGTGGAGGAAATCCTATTGCTTCAAAAGCATCCTCTTTTGGACGAGCTGGAAATACAAGCCCGGCAGTATTCCTGATCTCCCCGCTTGCTGAACTTCATATCGTGAATGGCAAGGTACTATCCGTATCAGCAAATGCTTCGGATGCTGACGGGTCTATTGAAAAAGTTCAGTTTTTCCTGAATAATAAGTTAATTGGAGAAGATCAAACAGAACCTTTTTCTGTGGATTACACGACAACCAGCACCGGTTCATACCTTCTAACGGCAAAAGCAATCGATAATGAAGGTGCAATTGCAATGTCTCAGGGGATCCGAATAATTGTTGATAAAACTGCCGGAAACTACAACAAGCCACCAACGGTCAGCATCACAAGCCCTGCCGATCTCAGTAAAATTAATGATGGATATCCGATGAATCTTTCAGCGGTGGCCTCCGATCCTGATGGTACGGTTTCAAAAGTCCAGTATTTTGAAGGCTTCAATATAGTTGGCGAATCCACTTATGCCCCATTCACCGTAAGCATTCCATTTACAGTTGCCGGAAAACATACTTATCTGGCCAAAGCCATCGATAATAAAAACTCCGTTGCCTTCTCAGCCCCGCTGACCCTGGATATTCCACACCTGAACGATTTACCGAAATGTAAACTGACTTCGCCCAAGGAAGGTGCTATTTATGGTGCCGATCGTCAAGCTTTGCTTCAGGCCGAAGCCAGCGATCTGGAAACTGCCATAAAGAAAGTGGAATTTTATGTCGACGGGCAATTGGTTTCGACCGGAACAACAGCTCCGTACTCTTTTCGCATGTCGGTTTTGCCTGCCGGAAACCACGAAGTTCATGTGAAAGCTTTCGATATGGACAATGCATCCGCTCTATCCGACACCATTCACTTTTCGGTTGAAAAGCCATCGTCAATAAAGTCAGATCTGAAAATTAAGTCGGAAATTTATCCTAACCCATTCAAAAATGGTATTCTTACAGTTAGAACTCCTCCTTCTTCATCACTTGATTTGGCTGTCATTTCGGCTGAAGGCAATGTCGTATTTACAAAAAATAAGTGTAGTGAAATCAATGAAATACCCCGTAGTATATTTAGCAATGGAGGCATCTATATTATTCGGTTATCAAATGGAAATGAACTTGAAATATTTCAATTAGTAGTTATTTAGAAATGAAAGTCAAAGAGACATCCAAATTGATAAAAATGAATAAAAAATACTTTTTGCCCCCGATTATTTGTTTTTTCCTTTTCGTAACCGATCAGGTGAATGGAATAAACTTGTTCGGTGATGACCATTACGCTCCAAATTCACGAATCATCAACATCATGCCCACCGGCAATTCACTTACACAAGCCGCCGATCCGGGCTATCGCGGATATCTCTATCATTTGCTCGATTCGGCAAAATATAAATTCGATTTTGTGGGTTCAAAACACGATGGAAAGCCTACCAATGGGGTTGATCCTGACCACTCAGGATTCGGTGGATATGTGATTGGACCAAACCCTTCAAGCGGCGACGACTGGGATCCGTGGAAGCATGGAGATTTGCTCTGGCACCTGGATAAAGGCTACAAAATAATGAGCAACAACGCCGATGTGATTGTCCTTGAAATTGGGATCAACGATTTTTTCAACGACCGTGACGATTACGATCCGAACAAAATTGGAGCCGACCGCTTGGATTCATTAATCGCAAAAATGTATAAACTATGTCCAGATGTTGTTATGCTGGTTTCGAATCTCACTCCGGTAAAATGGGATGCAAATTTTGGAAATTTGTTTAATTCTGAAATCCCAGCCATCATTTCGAAATACAAACAGATGAAAAAAAATATTTATCCGGTTGATCTGCGAAAAGGGATTGCCTGGAAAATGAATAGCGACATCAGCAGCGATCAGTTGCATCCCACCGCTTCAGGATACAAAAAAATGGCCAACCTATTCTATTCAGAACTTGTTCCTGTTCTTGATTCGATGATGGCAGTTGAACAAACCGGTAATGCTACACTGTTGAAAGAATCGACTGATTTGAAAATATACCCTAACCCTTTGGACAATAATATTCTAACAATTATCATCCCTACCCTGGAGAAGAATATTCGGGTTGAAATTTTTGATAACTTAGGCAAAATCCTATTTTTAGAAACCAATGTAACCGATACTGAATTCAAATTGCCATTCACCGCTTTTAATGGCAGAGGTATTTATCAGCTTAGGGTAAGTTCGGAAACAACTGTTCATTATGCCAAACTAATCGTCAACTAAAAATCCAATGCGATATTCTTTTAATAACAAACAGATGAAAAAAAATATCCTCCTTGCAATTTCAATTTTCTTATCAATCAACCTATTTGCTCAAAATCTGGCGCAAACCCCGCCAATGGGATGGAACAGCTGGGACTGCTTCGGGTTTCAGGTGGTCGAATCGCAGGTAAAAGCAAGCGCCGATTTCATGGCCGAAAACCTGAAAAGCCACGGCTGGGAATACATCGTGGTTGATATGGGCTGGTATTTCGACCCGAAAATAACTTCAAACGATGGACAGTTGAAAAATCCTCCACAAACCATCGACGAATGGGGCCGGCTTCAGCCTGATACCATCAAATTTCCTTCATCGAAAAACAATCTTGGGTTTAAACCGCTGGCCGATTATGTGCACAGCAAAGGTTTGAAATTTGGGATCCACATCATGCGCGGAGTTCCGTGGAAAGCGGTATCAAAAAATACGCCCATCAAAAACAGTACACTCAAGGCAGCCGACATCGACGACCCAAAGCTGAACTGCGCATGGAGTACCGCCATGATTGGAATTTCATCTACCCTTCCAGGGATGCAGGATTATTATAATTCGATCTTCGAACTCTATGCATCATGGGAAATCGACTACATCAAAGTTGACGATATTGCCCGCGAATTCCGGGAAAAAGATATGCTTGCAATCGAAAAAGCGATTGCCAATTGCGGACGGCCAATCGTGCTTAGCCTTTCGCCTGGCGCTGCCCCAATTGCACATGCCGACTTTTTCCAAATCCATGCAAACGCTTACCGGGTGTCGAACGACTTTTGGGATGACTGGGGCTTTATTACCGAACAATTTAAATATTGCAACAGTTGGTCAAAATACATTACTCCAGGCCATTGGCCCGATGCCGATATGTTGCCGTTTGGGAAACTCCGGATTTCAGGACCCGACAACTGGGTGGCGAGCCTGCTGGGAGATTTGCCGCAAAATACGGTCAACGAACTTTCACGTTTTTCGGATGTGGAAATTCAAACCGTTTTCACCCTCTGGAATATCTTCAGGTCACCACTCATGTATGGTGGCTATTTTCCTGATAGTGATCCTTATTCCATCGAAATCCTGAAAAATGACGAAATTATCGGGGTTGGTAAAAACAGTTCAAACAATAAACAACTTTTCAAAACAACCTCGAATGTAGCATGGGTGGCCGATGTCCCGAACGAAAAGGCTAAATACATTGCCTTGTTTAATACCTCTGGTATAACCGCCAGTGTTGCAGTGACGAATGCGCAATTGGGGATTAGCCAATCGTACCGGGTTCGTGATTTATGGTCGCATACCGATCTGGGTACTTTCGAGACCACATTTTCAGCCAGTTTACCATCGCACGGATCGGGAATGTATAAAATCGAGTACGATTCGCTGAGTACTTCGGTTAATCAGTTAAAAGAGTCGGTTGAAATTTTTCCTAATCCAGTGAAGGATCAAATTTTTGTCACCACAGGCCACTCCTTTCAGGGAAAATGCACGGTCGAAATCTTCAATGCAGGTGGCAGTTTAGTGAAAAGTCAGGATTTTGACAGTTCTGCAAACCTCGCCATTCAGGTATCGGGTCTGAAAAACGGTTTGTATTTCCTGAAAATTAATCAAGCGACCGCTTCTTATCGGAACAAATTTATTATCGTGCGATAAGTTATGATACGACCCGGCAAGTTTTGCATCATCCTGATCGTTTGGCTGGTTGTTTCATGCGCCAGCCCCCAAAAGCAGGTCTATGAATGGAAACATTCGTTCATGGGCGGCGGTGGTTTTATTACCGGCCTGGTGGTCGATCCGGTAGATACCGCCATTTTATACGCCCGCTGCGATGTGGGTGGCATGTACAAAAGTGTGGACGGCGGGAAAAGCTGGAATTCCATCAATAATAACATGACTGCCTGCCATCATCAGAGCGTGGAGAGTTTTGCCATGAACAGCTTCAACCACAACCTGCTGCTTCGAGGCTCGGGCGAAGCACGCAATCATCAGCTTTTTGGCGATATCCATAAAAGTACCGATGGTGGAAAAACCTGGAAGATCGTTTGCAATCAGGTCGATTTTATGGGAAATGGCCCTAACCGGATGCGTGGCGAAAAAATCGCCTTCGATCCGTTCGATTCTACTTTTGTTGCGGCATTTGGCTATTCTTCAGGAATATACCGAAGCGTGGATATTGGCGAAACATGGAGCTATGCTCAACTGAAAGGAGAACCAGCCGGATGCCTCTGTTTTCATCCGTACAAAAAAGGAGTGATTTATGCAGGCACTCTTCAGGAGATGGAACACAGCGATTACATCTATCCCGATAGCAAATATTCACGCCCAAAACTTGGACGTTTGTATCGGTCGGACGATCAGGCAAAAACCTGGAAATTGATTTGTGAATCGGACCAGATCAGCTTTTTCGATTTGGCATTCGACAGTAAAAATCCGGATATGATTTACGTTTCGTCGCACAATGGACTGTTTATCAGTCATGATAAAGGCAAATCGTTCGTTCGGGCGAATGTCGGATTACCCGAAAATATCGAATGCAGTTCGGCAAGCACCCACCGGGCCTTGCCAGGAACCGTATTTGCTTCGTTTACCCGTTTTCCGGAGCACAAAGATTTGCCGGTAATCCCGATTTACCGATCGGATAATTACGGCAAAGACTGGTATTTGCTGGCCGATTGCAAAAAGGAAGATCTGACTCAGTATCCGGCATATTTCGAAAGCATGGATTGGGCGGGTTACGCCATCGCCAAAGTGAAACTCAACCCGGCCAATCCCCAAACCATGTATTTCTCGAATTGGTACGGGGTTTCTGCAAGTGCTGACGGCGGAAAAAGCTGGAGCGGACATTATTTTAAAGGCGTCGAAAATGTTTGTATCAACAACATCATTTCCGATCCGATGGTCAAACACAAATTCTGGTATGTTTTAGCCGATCATTTTCCGTTTTTCAGTACCGATACAGGAAAGGTGTTTCACAAAATCCCGAAAATTGAAATCCCCAAAAACTTAAACAGTTGTACCGCCATTGCGATATCAAAACACAAAAGCGGATGTTTGCTCTATGGTGTAAACCGTTGGGAAAAACCTTCCATCGGGTCAGGTATCATCCAGAGCTTTGACAATGGGAACAATCCTAAAGTGGTGAAAATATTCGATAATGGTTTGTATGTTCAGGCTTTAACCGAAGACCCGTTTCATGCGGGAGTATTTTTTGCATACATCGACGGTGCTTTATCGCTCGGTTCTGGAGTTTATAAATCAGACGACTATGGCTCAACCTGGAACAAAGTAAACCTGCAATTGCCGTCATATATCCACACCTTGCCACACCGTAAAAACTGGATTGAATCGGAGCTGTTGCCTGTTGTTTTTGATCAACCCAAGAATGTGTGCGGCGCTAACCAGCTTCTATGCGCTGATACTCATCATGAAAATACATTTTACCTGGGCGAATGGACCGAAGGTATTTTTAAAACCAATGATGGCGGTTCAAGCTGGACTGATATTTCTGGAAATTTGCCCTTTAAAACTGATTCGGTCAATACCCTGGTCGACATCAAATGTGATCCGAAGCGTGCTAATATCATTTATGCCGGATTTATAAAAGCAGGACTTTGGGTTTCCGAAAACGGTGGCAGAAACTGGTCGAAATTGTATCCCAAAAACGATGAACCTTTTAATGCAAGCAGTATGGTGATTGGTGGAGTTACCGCCGATGAAATATATGTAGCCTGCGAACCGCTTTATTATTCTCCTTGCCATTCATCCATCATATTCAGCACTGACCGTGGTAAAACATTTACCGATGTTTTTGATCATACGCTTGGTGCTGTTCGTTGGAAAGGAATTGCTGTTGACGATATTACAGGAACAATTGTAGGCGTTTCTTGCGGCAGTGGGTGTTTTTACGCCGAGAGAAGCAATTAATAAATGTAAATCTTTGGTGGAAAAAATGAAGTGATGAGAAAAAGAATTAATGATTTGATACTGTTTTGTTTTTTTTCTGTGTCGTAAATGCGAATGCTCAGCAGTTTGCCTCTTTTGATCAAAATCAAATAGTGCTCAACAATGGATTGGTGAACCGTGTAATTTCCTTTCCATCAACAGTCAATACTTCAGTAAATACCACTCAATTTTCTTTAACAGGTGAAATTTTGCCTTTTATTGCAACTAAAAACAACGAATTTTCGGTCGATTTAAATGGTGAAACCTATACAGGGAATAGCGCATGGCAAGTTCTTCAGTGTATTTCCCTTGCCGATTCGTTGCATGGCAAGGGTGCTTCAATTCAATTGAAAGCATTGTCAGGAAAGGCAAAAGGGATGATACTTACCTTGAACTATTTACTTTATCCCAATTTGGCTTTGGTGAAAAAAACCATACATTTCTTGAATGAAACCAATCAGGAAATAGCTATTTCATCTATAGATGTTGAAAATTTGGCAACCACCTTCGACTTAACCACCACTTGGATATACAACAATTATTGTCGTTATAAAACACTAAATGGCTACAAAGGAAACCATTACGATCCTGTAATTCTTCTGCATTCAGTTACCGACGATCGGGGAATTGTGTTGGGAAACGAAGCTCAGGGCGTTCTAAAACGTACTTCGGCCATGCTCGACGGAAAATCGGTCATGATTGGGATGAACCATGCCGAAGAAGAATATCCTGCTGTCAAAACATTAAAAAAAGGAGAATATTGGATCACTCCAGCAACCTTTATTGGCTTGTACAATAAAACGGCAAATCCAACTATAGTTTTAGAGAAGATGGTAGCAAACTATGTTCGAAATTATATGGGCGCACGGATTTTTCAGAATAAAAACATTCCCATTTCAATTTACAATACATGGGCACCATTTCGTGGCGATATGACCACCGCTTTGGTATTGGATGTTGCTTCGAAAGCCAAAGCTTGTGGATTTACCGATTTTGTGATCGACGCCGGTTGGAATACCATTAACGGAAAACCTACAATTACAGGCGATAAAGATCTTGACTGGATTCTAAACCTTGGCGATTGGGTGGTCGATTCAACCAAGTTTCCCAATGGTTTGGGCGAAGTATTTACTAAGATTCATCAAATGGGCATGAAACCTGGTTTGTGGATTAGTGTGGCTACAGCAACAAAAAATGCGAGCATATATAAAAATCACCCCGATTGGTTTGTACAAGACAAAGATGGACTTCCTGCTTTTTTACACGACGAATCGGGCAATCAAAATCAAGTAACTGCTTGCTTGGCTGGTCCGTACTTCGATTACATCAAAAACACAATGATTCATTTGGTAAAAACTTATGGTCTTTCGTATGTGAAGCTCGATTTGTCGATGGTTACTTCGGCCTATCGGTTCAATGCCGAAACTACGGGTTGTTATGCAAAAAATCATTCACATCACAAGGGGCACGAAGATTCCTATCTTGCCTTGTATGAACGTTGTTTTCAATTGTTCGACGAATTGCACCGCGAAGCGCCCGATTTGTTCATCGATTGTACTTTCGAAACCATGGGTAAATTACAATTGATCGACTTTGCCATGTTGAAACATGCCGAAGGCAATTGGCTCTTAAACATCGATCAGCCTGCACCAAAAGGAAGTGAACGCTTGCGACAATTGGCCTGGTGGCGATCGGCTCTTATTCCTGCATCTTCAATGGTCATTGGCAACATGGTGGTTGATGAACCAAATTTTGTGCAATCGCTAAACTCTTTGTCGGGTTCAATGCCTATCCTCTTAGGCGATACTCGTAAATTAAAAGATGAAGATGTTGAGGTGATTAATATCTGGAATACTTGGATGACCAAAATGCAACATGAACACCAGATTTATTATTTCCGTCAAGATTTACTCGGTTTTGGTGAACCTTGTGAATATTGCTGGGATGGTTTTGCTAGAATGAATACTGACACCAAATCGGGCGGAATTATTGGGGTATTCAGGCAGAATGCGGCAGAAAATCAACGAACAGTTTTTATTCCCGATTTAGAACCAACAAAAAAATATACACTTCGTAGCTTCCCTTCTGAAAACGTTGTAAAGATATTAACGGGAAGCGAATTAAGTACGCAAGGCTTTGTGGTATCTCTGCCAGAAAGATTTCAAAGTGCACTCTTTTACCTGTCGGTAAAAGAGTAAAAGCATGAGTAGATTTCTATCTTCGGTTGTATGAAAGAAAGATAGAAATTCTAATAAATTAAATAATGAAAGTCAAGTTTATGTTTCTTGTTCTTAGCTTAATTCTAATAATCATTGATGGATATAGCCAGTTTTCCAATCCTAATTTACCATTGAAGGTCTCTGAAAATGGACGCTACCTTCAAACTACTGATGGGAAAGCATTTTTTTGGATGGGTGATACGGCCTGGGAGATTTTTCATGGATTGGACAAAAGTGAAGCTGATTTTTACCTTGAAACAAGGGCAAGTCAGGGTTTTAATGTGATTCAGGTAGCCTTACTTCCTGAAGTTTCACGAATCAAAGTTCCAAACCGGATGGGTGAAATATTTTTTAACAATGGCAATTTGGAAACGCCCAACGAAAAATATTTCGAATTTGTTGATTATGTGATTCATAAGGCATCTGATTTGGGTTTATTTATTGCAATGATGCCATCTTGGGGCGATGCATGGAGTGGAGAAAACCACCTATTCAATACTGAAAATGCTTTTCGATTTGGAAATTATTTAGGCTCCAGATACCGTTATCAATGGAACATTATCTGGTTGTTTGGTGGTGATACTAATCCAACGCAGGAAGAACATTATACTATAATTCGATCATTGGTAAGAGGGATCAAACAGGGCGACGGAGGTAGTCACTTATGTTCGTATCATCCGGCTGGCGACTGCTCTTCGGCAAGCTTTTTTCACAACGAGGATTGGCTCGATTTTAATATGACGCAAACCGGGCACAGCAGCCGCAAGTTGCCCAATTATATGTATGTGCTAAATAATTACAGCATGTTTCCGGTAAAGCCTTCTCTGGATGGAGAACCGCGCTACGAAGATTTGCCAGTCCGGTTTTGGGAAATGAAACTCGAAGATTCGTATTCAAATCACGCTTATGAAATAGCTGATTCATTAACTCCTTATGGCTATTTTACTGACTACGATGCGCGTACTGCCGCCTACTGGTCTGTCTTTTCGGGAGCTTGCGGCCATACATATGGCAATGGAAGTATCTGGTGTTTTTGGGAAAAAGGGAAATTCGCTCCGTTGGCCGTAAAACTTTCCTGGAAGGATGCCATGCACAGCCCTGGTGGAGAGCAAATGGGGCATCTAAGAAATTTGATTGAGCTTTTCGGAATCGATAATTTAAGTCCTGACCGCAATGTGATCACCAACAATTCTTTCTCCGGCGAAAATTACATTGCCGCCTTAAGAGCAAAAGATGGTTCTGCGGTTTTGGTATATTCACCTGATGGAGAAAAATTTAAAGTGTCATTGACCAAATTGGCCGGAAACAATATTTTCGCCCGATGGTTTGATCCGCGTACCGGAAAAATGACCGAAAAATCTGCAGTGAAAAGAACAAATTTAAGTTGCGAATTTACACCTCCATCAAAAGGAATCGATTGGGTTTTATCTCTGGAAAACAAATAGATGTAATCTAAATTAGAAATTTTAAAACCAATATTAACCAAATTAGAAATGATTATGATCAAAAAAATCGACGTTATTGTTGCCGCAATAATTACATTCTTTATAGCCCAGTCAATGCCCGCCAATGCCCAGCAAAGCAGTCAGGTTAAAATTTGGGAAGAAGACCTGACGCTTCCAACCTACAAGGTTGAAGAGGCCAACAAAAACCCTATGTTTTATGTGCCTGCAAATTATCAGGGAGCGCAAAAGGTAATCTATCCGTATGCACTGAACGATGGCATAACTGCCCAAAAGGGCGATCAAACCTACAAAGCTGTTTATATCGAAAACGAGTTTGTTAAGCTTTGTGTCGTTCCTGAATTTGGAGGAAAGCTATTTTATGCCACCGATAAAACAAACAACTACAATTTCCTGTACAAGCAAAGTGTCGTAAAACCTTCGAACATCGGTATGACGGGCGCATGGATTTCCGGAGGAATTGAATGGTGCGTATTCCATCACCACCGGGCTTCAACCTTTCTTCCGGTCGATTACAAATTGGTTGAAAATCCTGATGGCAGCAAAACGGTCTGGATCGGCGAATTTGAACCGCGTCAACGGATGAAATGGTCGATCGGCATTTCACTTCTGCCCGGAAAATCGTACATCGACGTGCAGGTGAAAATGTTTAACCGCACTGAACAAACCAATTCTATCCTGTTTTGGGCCAATGTCGCCACACACTCGAACGACCAGTACCGTACCATTTTCCCGCCAAGTGTCGATTATGCAGTATTTCATGCCAAGAACAGTTTTGTTCACTGGCCCATTTCGGGCGAAGCGTATGCCGACCACGACTATTACAAAAATCCAACCGATTTGACCTGGTGGAAAAATCACCCTGAACCTGTTTCTTTCTTTGCCTACGACCTTTCTGAAGGTTTCATTGGTGGATATGATTATGGCAAAAATTCAGGAACAATTGCAGTTGGAAACCCGAATATTGTGGCTGGTGTGAAACTGTGGGAATGGGGTCCCGGCGCGGCCGGACAGGTTTGGGACAAGGCTTTAACCGATAATGACGGTTCGTATGCCGAGCTTATGGTTGGCGCATTTTCCGACAACCAACCCGATTACAGCTGGATCAGGCAATATGAAACGAAAACCGCCAACATCAAATGGTACCCGATGCGCGACCTGCGCGGACTAAAAAATGCCAATGAAAATGCGGCCATGAACCTCGAAATTTCTGCCGATAAAAAGAAGGCGAATGTTGGTTTTAACGTGACCCAAAAGTATTCGGGCGCTAAAGCCATTTTGAAAGCTAAAGGAAATGTGGTGTATGAAAAAACACTCGACATCGACCCGTCAAAACCGCTGTACGCCGAAGTTGTGCTTCCGAAAGACATTAACGAAAGCGATTTGGAGGGAATACTCACCGATTCGAACGGGAAAATCCTGGTTTCGTATCAGCCGTTGGTCAAAAAGGTGAATCCAAACCTGCCCGAAACGGTGAAAGAACCGCTCAAACCAGAGGAAATCACCAATAACGAAGCCTGTTACCTCACCGGATTGCGCATTCAGCAGTTCCACAACGCCTCCATCGACCCAATGCCGTATTTTCAGGAAGTCCTGAAACGCGACAGCCTCGATATACGCTGCAACACCATGATAGGCCTGGACAAGAAAAGGCGCGGGTTGTACAGTGAATCCGAATTTTATTTCCGGCGAGCAGTTAAGCGGATTACCAAAGATTACACCCGTCCACGCGATTGCGAGGCTCTATATAATCTTGGACTTGCGCTGAAAGAACAAGGCAAACTCGATCAGGCTTACGATACCCTTTACCGTGCGACCTGGGATTACGCGTTTCATTCGCCAGCCTATTTCCAGTTGGCCGAAATCTCTGCCTGCCGGAAAGATTACGCTTCAGCGCTTGAACAGGTGAATTTTTCGTTGACAACCAATGCCCAAAATACCATAGCATTGAACCTGAAAAGTTCCATTCTCCGGAAATTGGGACTGAATAACGAAGCTATTTCCGCAGCAAATCAGGCATTGGCTATCGATCCGCTCGATTTTCTTGCCCGAAACGAACTTTACCTTGCAAAAAAAGCAAACCATCAAACTCCGGAAGCTGAAAAAGACCTGGCCGATTTAACTGCGGTCATGCGCAACGATGTTCAGAATTACATGGAAACGGCGGTTGATTTAATGAATTTCGGAATGAACGACGACGCGCTTGAATTGCTGGAACGCGCCATCAATTCGAAAAACGAAAAACTGAAAACCTATCCTGAAATTCAATATTGCCTGGGATATTTGTACGAACAGAAAGCCGATAAAACCAATTCCGAAAAATATTACCAATCTGCATCGAAGGCATCCACCGATTTCTGTTTTCCGTTTAGGCTTGAAATGCTTCCAGTTCTAAATTCTGCCCTTCAAGACAATCCACAAGATTCGCGTGCCAATTACTATATCGGCAACCTGCTGTTCGACCTTCAGCCCGAAAACGCGATCAAACAATGGGAAAAAGCGTTACAGATCGACAACCAGTTTGCCATTGCCTACCGCAACTTGGGTTTTGGGTATAACCGCTGTCTCAATAAGATACCCGAAGCCATCGGTTTTTATGAGAAAGCCATCAAAAACAACAATGCCGACCCAACCTACTACATGGAACTCGACAAATTGTACGAAATAAACAATACGCCGCCAGCCAAACGTTTGGCTACGATGGAAACCAATATTCCTATCCTCTGGAAATCGAACGATTTATATTCGCAATATATGAATGTGCTGGTGATGAATAATAAGATCGACCTGGCCTTGACGAATTTGGCGGCCTACCAGTTCTCGGCCATGGAAGGCAACGACTGGATCCACGAAATCAATGTTGATGCGCATTTGTTGAAAGGAAATCAATACCTGAAAGCCGGGAAAAAGGCCGAAGCGCTGAAGCAATATTTAGCAGCATCCGAATATCCAGGGAATCAGAAAATTGGCAAAACCAGCGAATATGAACGGGATGCAGAGGTGAATTATTACATCGGCATGGCTTATGAAGCCACCGGAAATTCGAAAAAAGCAAAGGAATACTATAATCTCTGCGTGAACCAAAAAACCGGAGATAACCAATACCTGTATTTCAAAGGGCTGGCATACCAGCGCCTCAACAAGGCAGAAGTCGCAACCAGCGCATTTGATAAACTCATCCAAATCGGGGAAGAAAAGCTGAAAACAGTGAACGAAAGCAATTTCTTTGCTAAATTCGGCGAGGCCAACCAGAAAGCCGCCAATCTAGCCAATGCACACTATTTCATCGGACTTGGACACCTGGCCAAGAATGATAAAGTAAAAGCAAAGGAAGAATTTACCAAAGCCTTAGAGGCCAAAAACGATCAGGTTTGGGCCAGAGAGTTCCTGAATAATTAGTAGTAGGTATAAGAATGAATCTGTTATGAAAAACCTGTATTTCCTTTTGTTTTTGGCACTGATATTCTCATGCTCCCCCGAAAAACCAATCCTGAAAACCGTTGATTTTAAACCCACTTGGGATACGATCCGTGTCCTGAAAAATCCCTACAAAGGCTGGTACCACCACTTGCTCGACAATGGTATGGACGGCTATAAAATCAAGGACGAAGCTGTTTTTCGCTCGTTTCCGGGAATGGATCACTTTTATTTGCGGCTGGCCTGGAGCTACCTCGAACCCGAAGAAGGGAAATACGACTGGCATCGCATTGATGAAGTGGTTGCTAAATATGTGCCACTTGGCTATAAAATATCCTTCCGAATTACCAGCAAGGAAACCGGCAAATATCCAGGATCGGTTGGACAGGAGCTCAATGGCGTTCAGTATGCCACACCGATCTGGGTCATGAAGGCAGGTGCAAAAGGAGTGGTTTCTGAAGTTTGGAACACAAAATCGTGGACTCCGGTTTGGGGCGACCCCATTTACCTCGAAAAACTCAACAATTTCCAACGCGCTTTTGCAGCCCGATACGATGGTAAGGAATGGCTGCGCTATGTCGACATTGGCAGCATTGGCGAGTGGGGCGAGGGTCACACCAGTTTTTCGACCAAGATTCCGCCAACGGTTGACGAGCTAAAAGCCAACATGGACGTTTATCTGAAAAACTTTAAAAAGAGCCAGTTGGTTGTCACCGACGACTTCCTGTATTATGGCAAATCAAAAACTGATACCAAAACCCTTTACGATTATGCAGTTTCGAATGCAATTACCCTTCGCGACGACAGTCCGCTGGTTGACTGGTATTTGCAAAATAATCTGAAAACATGGTCGGTAACTAATCCCGAATTTTACGACCCGCTTTACCTGAAAAAGCCCATTGTTTTCGAGCTTCAGCACTACAGAATGGTAAAAGCCGATGGCAACTGGATTGGCAAAAATGGAGCTGGAATTATTCCGAAATACAAACATTCAGGTGCTGAAATTATGCAAAAAGCCATCGAAACCATGCACGCAACCTACATTGGCTACCACGGATATTGCGAAGAGTGGCTGGCCGACAACCCCAAACTGACCAACGAACTGGCCAACCGTTGCGGATACTGGTATTTTCCGGTTTTAGCGGGATTTCCCTCGGTTTTGAAATCAGGAAAAAACGATATTTCGATCGAATGGCTTAATAAAGGAATTGCCCCGGCATATCACAAATTTGAGGTCATCATTCGCCTTGAATCTGGAAACCCTAAAAACTCCTTTGAAATCAATCCGTTCGGTTCAGGAAACCGGACATGGCTTCCCGGAATCAACAAAACAGAAAAATACAGCGTCGAAATTCCTTCTACCACAAAATCGGGCGACTATATCCTGAAATTCAAACTAGCTGAACATTCTGAGTCAGGAACAACCCCAATCCAAATTGGGTTAAAAGAATCACTGATCGATCAGAATGGGTTCGTTGAACTGGGCAAAATAAAAATCTAACTAAGAATTTGATTAATGAAACAAACTTTTTTTCTTTCCTTTTTCCTTCTGTCCATTTTATTCACTGCCGCTCAGCCATGGACCTGGAAGAGTGTAAATAATCAGGGCATGGGCTATGTTACCGGGATGGTGATACATCCTGACATCCAAAATGCGCCAGATCTGATCTATGTCAGGACCGATGTTGGTGGCGCTTACCGTTTTGATCCGGCCAGCCAGAAATGGATTCAACTCATGGATTTTGCCAACACCGGACAACTGGGCTATTTCAACGTCGAATCTATTGCAATCGACCCAAATAATCCGGAGAAAGTTTATGTGTCGGTCGACGGGCAAACCAGCGCCAGCGGAGATATTTTGGTTTCGGAAAACCGTGGCGAAAGCTGGGTTTCAACCGGATTTGCGTCAAAAAGCGTTTATGTGGCCGGTAACGATCCCTGGCGTGGTTCTTCCGGAGAACGTTTGATGGTTGACCCAAACAATTCAGGAATCATCTACTATGCCAGCCGTAAAAATGGGCTCTGGAAAAAAGATGGAACAACAGCCTGGGCAAAAGTTGGAGGCGGACTTCCGGCCACGGCAAATAATCCTGGCTATACTTTTGTAGTTTTTGACAAAAACTCATCGGATGGAAAACAATCGAAAACCATCTACACCGGATGTTTTGGAAGCGGAATCTGGAAAACAGACGATGCCGGAATCACTTGGACGAACCTGAATGGCGGAACCAACTGCCTTCGGGCAAGTTTAGCCTCCGATAGCACTTTGTACGTAACATTCGGCGGCAACGAGCAGGAATATCAGGGGCCGGGAAAAGTAGCAAGATACAAAAACGGAAGCTGGACTACAATTACACCCCCATCAGGAACAATTGTGGGTTACAGCGGAATTTGCAGCGACCCAACTGATCCGAATGTCATTACCGTGACCACCAATCAGCGTTCGATGTACTATTCCATAAACAAAGGAACTGCATGGAAAATCATCACTTCTAAATTTCAGCCCAATTCATACCCGGCCTATTACAATGCGGGCGACAACTCGTTCAACTGGGGAACCGCTGCTTTGCTGATCGACCCAAACAACCGGAAATGTTTGTGGAGCACCAATGGCTATGGCGTGATCCGCAACGAAAATTACACTCTGGCGACTTCGTTATGGACTGCCGTTATGAATAATCTCGAAGAACTTTGTACCACTGCAATCTCAACCCCACCGCTTACTGGTGGCGCCGATTTGTTTACCATGGGATGGGACATGGTTGGAATGCGCAACGGAAGCCGCGACATAATCCCAACCAAAAAGATTGCCACATTCCCTTATGTTTCAAGAGGTACTTCCATCGAATATTGTCAGAGCAAACCCAATCACATGGTATTTCTGGCTGTTGACGAAACCAACGAAACC
>JANXYV010000085.1 GCA_025355875.1 Prolixibacteraceae bacterium
GGCAGGCCCGGCCTTTGAAGGTGCGAATATCTCGATGGGCATGAGGGCGGTTACCGGCGCCATTTCTTCGTTTAATCTTGAGAATGAAAAAATAGTGGCATCGGTTATTGGCAACACGGCGCCAAAAGGGATTTGCGGCAGTGCATTGATCGATGCCATTGCAATTCTCCGGAAACTTGACCTGATCGGTTTCTTCGGCGAAATCAATTCGGGCGATGCCCAGATTAACCTGACCGATAAAATTTTTCTGACACAAAAAGACATCAATGAATTCCAGCTGGCCAAAGCAGCTATTGCCGCCGGGCTGACCATACTGGCCAAAAACTTATCCATTTCTCTTGAAGATATTCAGGAAGTCTATATTGCAGGGGGATTCGGAAACTATATTAATCTTGAGCATGTGGCAGAAACCGGCATGATTGAACTCCCGGAAGAAAAGATCCGCAAAATGGGAAACACGGCCTTGATCGGTGCAAAAATGTTCCTCTTTGCCGATGGCCAGATAAACGACGAAATTCTCCAAAAAACTTCACACATCAATCTGGAAGGCGACCCCGGATTTCAGGATATTTATGTGGATAAAATGTTACTCTAATAATCGATTAATCATGGTTAAAAAATACAGTTTCAGGTTCGAAGAACTACATATTAATTACGCGGAGCTCACTTCTATTTTGGGTTATGGGAATGAGGCTCTGCCTGAACCATTTGATCGTTATTTGCAAATGGCTCTTGATGACGCACACCAATTTACGGATATAAAAGGGGCATACCTGATCGTTGATGATGTCAGTATCGCTCAAAATGAATTTAGTTTACTTGTGGGCAGGCATAAATTCGATGTGGGCAAAGCTGTTTTAAATGAATTGAAAGGTTTGGAGCGACTGGCTTTTTACGTTTGTACCGCGGGCCAAACAATTAGCGATAAATCAACCAATTTGCTTTACGGAGAGGATCCGGTTTTAGGATATATTTATGATGTACTCGGAAGCATGATTACTGAAGCTGCCTGTGATTTAATGCAATCGTTCCTAATTCAGGAAACTTTAGAGCACGGGGACAAACTGACCAACCGTTATAGTCCTGGATATTGTCAGTGGAAAGTTTCCGACCAACATAAACTCTTCTCCTTTTTCCCAGAAAATATTTGCGGTATTTCACTTACTGAATCGGCGTTGATGTCGCCGGTTAAATCGGTAAGTGGATTAATTGGTATAGGGAAAAAAGTCAAGTACCGGGAGTACGTTTGCACGCTTTGTTCAAGCAAAGACTGTATCTACCGAAAAATCAAAAAGGATTTTCTGGCTGACGGAAATGAAGTTTGATTTGTCCTGGTCTGGATCCCGAATCTGGATTCAGGACCCAAAATATTTACCACCTTGTTTGTTTCTCTTTACGCCTTTTACGCTCTGTTTTTTCCTCCTAAAACTACTTTTCTCTGAATAGTTTGGGATCAACCGAATTAAATCTACCAATAATCTCGAAGTTCCCCAAATTCTTGTCAATTCATATTCTGATTGATCCAACTTATTATCATCAAGTCTAATTTTTCCCGCCCTCCCTTTTGATTCATAAAACCTCGGTCTCTCCTCAAATTCCGAAATTTTTATCGGATGCCGGATCGGATTGCCTTGTTCATCTGTTACAAATACTAGATGCCCTTTCTGTACCTGCCTGATTTCAATATTAAACAGCTTAAGCGCATCTTCATACATCGGTTTGCTGGTAATAAAATCCATCCGGTTGAGCTCGGCGAAAAGATTTTCAAGATTTTGTTTCAGGTTCTTGCTGTATGCTGTGAATGTCAGATTGATCTTTTCTTTTGGTTCATCATTCTTTAACTGATAAGTTTGTTCCAACTCTTTGATGAACTTCTGGACTTTCTCCTTTTCAAAATTGTCCTTGATCTTCTTGCCACTTTGCTTGTCAATTCGGGTGGAAACAATATGAAAATGAACCCGATCAATGTCAGCATGTCGATAAACCAGGAAGGGCTGATTTCCATATCCGAGTTGTTTCATCAGATTATCAAGTTCGGTTCGTATTCCCTTTTCTCCCAACCTGATCATGTCGTTCATGGTTGGATTAAATGAGATATGAAGTCCTTTATTCTTTACTCTGGTATTTGCATCTTCAATGCGTTTAAAAATCTGGTGACGGTGTTGAGAGGAATATATAAATGGATTCGATGATGGTGTATTTTGGCTGTGATAAAAGGTGGCTTTACCTTCTTTCGCCTTTCGCTCATTATAGAAAAAGGCATTCGCAGTACTTGAAGCCTGATGGATAACAATAACCATTTCTTTGGTATCTCAGGTTACGCATTATGGAATATGATCCATATACTTTTGCAAAAGCACAAAGCACTTTTTGAGCATTTCATAAGAGTTATTCAGGGTTCGCTTGTCTTGTGAATCGAGTTGGTATCCTAAATAAGTATTCAACTTTTTGGCAATCTGGTTCAGGTTAACCCCGATCTTGTTGAGTTCAAAATCCATTTTACCCATTAAATCTGCAAATTCCTGACTGGCCTCAATCCGTCTTATTTCCCGCTTTCGCAACAGCTTTGCCCTGCCAAAATCACTCATGTTTGAGTACCCTTCTTTCCTGCAACGCTCGGCCAACAGTTCCTTTTCACGGTTGGTCAAACGAACCCGGATTCCTTCACCAAGCTTTTTTTCTTTCGGGGTTGGAGGCCTCATTTGGTTGCTTTCTGTATTAACTGGATTTCAACTTTGAGTTTGCTTTTTGAAAGAGGGGAATCATGGTCATCAACCTTTCGGGAAATGAGGGGAATGCTCCGTAGGACAGCTATGCCAAGGTTTTTGTGGAACAAAAACACATCTTGCATTCCCCTCTTTAATTAGATTCCTCTCCCCTCTTTGGACTTCCTTTTCAATCAAAAAGACAGGATTTTTTCTAATTTATCCTGCCTTCTTTGATTCATCTTTTAAGTGAGCATTCAAAGATTCAACTGACTTTTTGCTTAGCCCCCTGTCGTTTTCCTTCCTGATTTTCTTGTTTGGCTTCTTCCGATTTGCCCAACTTTTCATTCTTAAAATCAGAAAATCCAATCTTTCGACTTGCTGCATCGATCTGGAGAGCGGCTGAAAACTTCTTATCATCTTTGCTGGTCATTCCTTCGACCATCACTTTTTTACCAGCCGCCAGATTTTCTTTCTGTTCGGTCGATAAAGTGGCTCCCTTGATCTTGTCAGGAATCTGGATGTAGCTGGTCCGCAATGGAATCAACTCATTAGTCTTGGAATCAATGCTAAGATAAAAAGGTCCACGTTCACCTATTTTAGGAGTCAGTT
Organism: Prolixibacteraceae bacterium; assembly: GCA_025355875.1. Lineage (GTDB taxonomy): Bacteria > Bacteroidota > Bacteroidia > Bacteroidales > Prolixibacteraceae > Aquipluma. The sequence continues at coordinate 3,318 of JANXYV010000085.1, forward strand.
CCACTGCTTTGCCCAGATTCTTGTCATTGAGCAAAGCTCCCTTTTCCTCTTTGGTGAACTTATGCCCCATGTACTCATCCGGGATGTTTAATCGTTGGATCGGGTGAACTTTTACGTCCACTGATCCGTCCTCCTTGCTTTGTAGGCGAATCTTGGCTGGGATCTTGAAATCCTCTCCTCCGATTTTGGCGTTAACAGTGTAGAGTTTATCTGAACGGAATCCGTTCAGAAAATCGTTCAGTTCCTGCTTTTCCATCTTGCCCACAAAGTTGCGGTCGATGCCTACTTTCTCCAGCTTCTCAAACGGAATCTGGTCAATGCTCATGCGCGTTTTCTGTTCCATAATTTTTACTTTTTAAATAATTAATCAACTTCGAATACATGTTTCTCCCTGCGATTCAGTTCTACCAAACCGCGAAGGATTTTATATTTTTCTTCTGGATGCCGGAGTAGTTTTATCTGAGGTATAGATGGTCAGGTTTCCAAGACCAAACATTCGGTAAATCAATGGCTTTTCAATTTTATAATCTTTCGCCCGGTACAGCTCGACATACTCGTGTTTTCTCAGGAATACTCCCGAATACTGCCTTAACTCTTCAGAATCGACTTCGTAAGTAATACAATAGACCCGAAGGATTTGGTAAGCGAGATTCAGTAAAGCAAATGCGCCCAGGTAAACCGGTAGCCTGTAAATATGTATGACCATCTTCTCAGGAATGAAAAGGATTGGAAGATGTTGTTTCAGCAACTCCTCCATCAGGAGAATGACCGGAACAATCAAAATGGTCAACAGAAAATTTCCCAGGTTAATTAACTGGGATGGTCTGCTTTTGAAGTAAACAGTATTTTGGATCATGATTTTTTGGATTTTTTAGTGGTTAACGATTTTTGTTTGGTTTGATTGGTTTGATCAGGTTGATCTGACTGATCGGGTTCCAAATCTTGAATAGTGATGGATCGGATGTCGTTCTGTATTTTGGTGCGGTTGCGCTCCAAAACATCTGGAATGTTGTCGAACTGGTAAAAATCTGGAATTGGAACAAACCGTTTTTCTTCCTGTTCCTGAGCTTTCACATCAACATTGATCAGGCAATTGAAATTCTTCTGAGCAATAGCCTCGCCAAAGTTATCGGCTACCTGCCCCACCATATAGCCTTGAGGTAGCGTTGCAATCTTGCCTTCCGGTACCAGAAAATCAAGCTGTGTGGAAAAAGTAGAAGATTGGGTATTGCGGTTGATATTGACCGATTGCCTTTCCTGAAGGATTTTTCCCATCCTTCCCTGGATAAACCGGGCTGTTTCCCCGGCAGCCTGACCGGAAAACACATTGCCGATGTTGCTGGTAATGGCATTGGCCTGTTCCTTTCCGTAATCCCTGATCAATTGATCAATGGTTTGAACTCCCAGCAATGTTGAAATCCGGTTACTCCGAGCTGTTGCAATCAAAGTATCCAGTCCCCGGAAGTAGATGGTAGGAAGCTCATCAAAGATTAATGATGAAGGTTGCTGGTGCTTTTTATTGATTACCTTAAGCATCCTTGTAATGTAAAGCGATAAAACTGCGCCGTACATTTCTACTCTCAATGGATTGTTGGCCAGACAAAGGATTTTGGGTGATTCCGGATTGTTGATGTCCAGCGAAAAATCATCACCCGAACAGATCCAGTAGATTTCCGGACTAATAATCTTGGAAATTGCAATTTTCAAACTTCCCAACTGTCCTTCCAATTGCTCACTTGCTCCGCGCTTGTGTGCATTGATAAACGGATTGATAATGTTCGCCACATCTTTTTCCTGTTCCAGCACGGCGAACAAATCATCGTAGTCCATCTGTAACAGTTCGATGGCATGTGGAAGGGTGCAAAACTGGCCATCTTTGTATTTTTTCAAAAACCAGATTACGGCAGCAAAAAAGGAAACTGCAGATTCGGAGAAAAACTCACCCTGTTTGCGTATCCATTCCCTGTTCAGATTATACAGTACCGTTCGGGAAGATTCAAAAGCATCAATTGGGCTTTCCATCCACTCAGGTGCCAACGGATTGCATCGAAAGGATTTTTGAATGTTCTCAAAGTTGATCACATAGAACATACACGATTCTGGAAGCTTTCCGATTTTCCTGGCTTTCAAAAAATGGTTGTATGTGACCAACGATAAATCCGGATATTTAAAATCATAAACACACATCGAAAAACCCTTTTTCAGATGCTGCCGGATAAAAGGAAGTACCACAGAAAAGGATTTTCCCGAACCGGGTGTTCCAATGACCATCGAAGCCCGGAATGGATTGACAATGTTGATCCAGCCTTCCTGCTGTTTTTCTTTGTAGAGATACCTTGTCGGTAGGTTTACTGAAAATTCGTTCTCCTTCAGGTTTTGTTCCTGCGGGAAACTTTCGTTCTCCACGTTAAACCGGTCTTTCATTAGGTTGACATTGATCAGTTTGGAGATGTTGTCAAAACCGATGTTCAGAAGTAAAAAACCAAAGAAAGTCAGGGTTAGATATGATACTGGATAAGATTTAAACAGGACCAAGCTTCCCCAGTATAGAATCAGACCAGAAATTACCTGCCATACAATTGAAGAAACGGTGAGTTCGCGGTCCTTGTGGGCTTTGGTCCCCACGCATGTAATAGCCAGAAAAACCAGACAAACCGTTTTGGATTTATAAACGTTTGCCAGAAAAGTCAGATTTTGCAGCTTAACTACCAGTGAATGAAATGCAGGTATGTAGATTCCATTCGTTGTAAAGTAACCCAATTGGTTCAGATACATCGACATGAACAACAGCAGGTAACTAAAGAAACGAAATCCTTCATGTAATTTTTCCAAATCTCTATCTTCGGTCATGGTGATGAATTAGAAGCCCCCCCTAAATCCCCCAAAGGGGGACTTTGAGAAAGCGGATTTTATAACATATTTACTTTAATCGACTGTTTTTACTTTTCTCCAATCTATTTCAGGGATTTGGCTTTAAGAATATCCTTGTTCTTCAGGTTGAAACTGAGTTTTCGCCCGGTGTTGCCCAACGCTTTTTCTCCCAATTCGATCTTTAAAATACGCTGATCCGGAATAGTCATTTTTTCAGTCACAAATACTTCCCTGACGGTTACTTCTCCGGGAATTCGCAGTACCTTGTTCCGCTGGTATTCGGGAAATATCTGATATTCCTGAACATTTGTTGCCTTGGATTTTTTCTTGTCGGTGATCCAGAAATTGAAGCTTTCGATATCATAAGCCATGTTGGTTTTATTGGTGATTTGAAGCTCAAAAAAGAGTGCATCATTTTTCAGGCTGATCGAGTTCAGGCGAACTTTGATTCCGTCTTTTTCTGTTTTTCGCTTCCTGAAATCATGCCTGTGCCTATCAAGAACCTGGTCGCAAAGATCTTTAATCAGATAATCAGGCATCATCTTTCCGGAAAAGGTCATGGCTTTTTGCGAATCAAAAGTTTCAATCGGATAGGTAATCGGTGCATCGTTTCCATACTGTAATTCAAAGGAATAAATCCTATCGGCACAAACCACGGTCAGTGAAGTGGGCTTTTCAAAAGGCTGCAAGGCTTTAATTCTGATCAGGTTTGATAATTCAGGAACAATTTCTGCCTGAACTAAAGTATAATCACCCGTTTGTACATAGTTGACCTTATCGGGACAAACCAAATGGCTGGTTTTGCTATCAGATACAGTGAGTTTATTCTGAGCAAAAGTTGAGATGTAGAAAAATGCGAAAATGGAAATGAATAAAAAAGTTTTCATGGTTATTTGCTTTTGTTGATTAAATAAACTAGGGTATTTTTTTTGATGGTGACTTTCTTGATTTTGATCATTCGTAGGATTGACTGTGCCGTTTTATCGGCAGCTTGCACACCGGCATAGGCCAGCGGGTTGTTGGTAAATCCAAACATGGATGAAGTATTGGTGCTGCTTCCCACTTCTTTGGCTACCTTTCGGGAGGCATTGTCGGGAACATACAGTCCGGGCAATCCATCCAGATCACAAACAGTAACTTCAACCGGAACAAACTTTTCACCCACCGGAATTTGCAGCACTTCGATCTGGAGCCGTTCATTGCTGACCTCACAGATGCCATACAGAAAAGTGTTGACCGGAATTTTCACCCCGTTTAACCAGGCTTCTTCCAGTAGTCGAAGCTTGACCCGATTGTCAGTTAGAACCGTAGTGGTTTCGTAGACTTCAGCTTCGATAACCGGAACCGCCGTTTCTTTGGGTTTAAACCCGGATTTGCTGCCTTTCTCCAGGGTTGAGCGTTTGTTCTTTTCGGCTTCCAGTTTTTCATTTTTAGCGGAGGTTTCTTTTAACCGGATATTCAGGGAATCATTCTGTTTTGCCAGTCTGTTGTTTTGCCGAAAAATCCTGTCCAGTTCTTCAATGCCAGTCGGAACAGGTGCAGTTGATTCTTTTTGATCTTTTGAATCTTTTTTGTTCGACTCGTCAAAATCCGAATCTTGATCTTCATTTCGTGATTTTGTTTCAGCCTGGCTGTTTTCCAAATCTTCCCTGACTTTCTTTTCCTTTTGCCGGATATGTGCCAACAGGTCAGTGGAAACATCAGCATCTATTTCCGGAACCGGATCGTTCTTATACAAATTCTTCTTTTCAGAAAGTAGTTTTTCTTCGGTCAAAGTTTCCTCTTCCAAACTTTGCTCAGTCGTGGAATCGGTCTCCCCGGCAATGTTGTAATCGTGACTGATCGTGACTTCCTTTTTCGAAGAATAGTTGTCCATTTTATCGTAAATCGCGACGCTTTTATCAGCATCGGGCAGCGTGTAATTGGCACCTTTCGGTGCTTGCTGCTCTTTTTGCTTTTGTTCTTCCTTTTCCTTCTTCGTCCCGCCTCCAAGCACATAGAATATCAGCACAATAAAAGGGATCAAAACCAACGGAAGGAAAAGCAGTGGCTTATTTCTTTTCAGGTAGCTTTTCATGTATTTCTTGTTTTAAGATGGTTTCAAATGAGTCAACTGGCATTTCAAAAGAGAGGGATTTTTTAGTTTTTAGGTTCTTTGTTATATCCGGATTTGCTTCACTAACCGGTTGAATGGGTTCGTAGGTGATTTCCGGTTTTGGAAAAACAAAAAATGAAATCAGGTATATCAGGAATGATGCACACAGGATGATCGTCCACTTCCTTTTCCGCTTGGCCGGATCAAGCTTTTTATCATTCTGATCGAGGCGGTCGATCCATTCACGGAAGCGTATGGCCTCACTGATTCGGGTCACAAGGTTTTTGGATTGTTTATTTTCTTCGTTCATAATCGTTATTTTTTAGGATTAAAAGGATTTGCGTTTCATGGTTTCCAGATCTTTGTTGTCCGTTATCAGCCAATCTTCAATCAGCAACCCATGCGGATTATTGTCTGTCCGGGAGATGTTCCGGAGCCGTCCGGAGGTTTCCAGATTGCGGATGGTAATGTTGGATTTTCGGACAATCTTCTGGCGTCCGAAAAACCGGAACTGATAAGGATAAGCTGAAAAATCGATCTGCACCGAATCGGTTGTAAGGGTCATACTAATGTCTGAAGCAATGACCTGGTTATAAACATTGTTTTCCTTGTAGGACTGGTATTGTTTCATGGCAGAACCATCGGCCAGATAAAGGGCTTCTTTTGCATTGTTTTCGATGTACTGCTTGTCGGGTTCCATCGTGAAAAACAGTTCGTGAAATCGTTTCACATGATCTTTGGCCTCTGAAGGCCTGTTGTCCGTAATGTCGGCACGAAGGGCCAGCAAAAGGGATTTGCCGTTGTCCAGCACATAGATTTTCTGGCGGGAACGTTCAACCAGTCCGATTGATCGGGTGAAAACGAAGGTGCTGAATACGATCATGAGCAGACTTACGGCCAAAAGGATGTAAACAGTAAAGCGGAATTTACTTTGAATATCAAATATCTTGTTCATCTTGATTGTGGATTGAATTATTTCAATGCTCCTTTGGTGATTATCATGGTGGCTACCGTTCTGGCCAGGCGTCCTCCACCGGTTCCTGTTCCTGAGGCGCTGACAATCCATGATGCTATTTTGGGAACCATCATCAGTCCGGCAATACCACAAACAGGAACAACCATGTTGGAAACGTAATACAGCGAAGGCTGATAGATCAGCGAAGCTTTGGTGGCAGCAATCTCGGCGTCAAGCACATAAATCAACACTTCCTGAACCAATGAAAGGACAAGCAGGGCAATGGGCAGGTAAAGGTTTACATTCACAAACCGGGCAATCCATTGCAGGTAATTCTCCTGAAAACCATCGAAAATAGAGATGGCAAACACCAGCGGACCAAAGATGATCAGCAGCACACAAAAGACGGTGCGCAGAAATGCGATCAGGTAAACCAGCACTTCGAAAAAGGATTCTAAAAGCTGGCGGACACTGTCCATCAGGTAGAAGTTGATTTGGTGCATCAATGCCCTTCCGGAGACAATGTTGTAGGAGGTCAAAAGCAGGTTGACCCCTTTGTCCCAAAGTGCAGCTTCTTTTTCTTCGTTCTCCTGAAAAGAAGGCAAATCCACCGCCAGGATGGCATCCTGCTTTTCTTCCAGTTTAGCTGCCACGATGTGTTTTTTATCGGCATAAACGGCTTCAGAGAGACTGGTCAGTCCTTTGGTGGGAACCATCAGCAGATGAACAAAAGGGCTCCAGAAAGTAATTACCAACACCAGGGCAAATGGCCTGAGGAGTGGCAGCATGGAGATGGGATTGTCTGCAATCAATTGCTCGTAGATTCGTTTGGAGATGTACAAAAAAGCGGCAATACCTCCGATGGCCCGTGCCATGCCTGTCAAGATCTGGGCATTGTCCAGTCCTCCCTGGATCAGCACATCGGTAAATTGGAAAAAACTTCGGGTACTCATAACTTGTAAAAGCATACAATTCAAGGATTAATGGTAAATGATTAATTTTTCAGGAAAGCATAGGACTGAGGCACATTGTTGTTGAAAGCCTGAAGGTGTAATACCTTTCGGTAGGTGTAGTCAGTCTCGCCGATTTGCTTGTTGAGTTCGCAACGGATTTCATCAAAGGCTTCCAGCTTTTTGCCGTGGTCGGTCAGAAACAGATTGACTGCGATAAACCGGGTCAGCAGCACATCAGCTTCCTTTTGGTAAGTTTGCCTGAGCCATCTGCAGTTGTCGAGCTTGTCCATGTTATCGATGCTGACATACAGCCTAATAAATCCGGAAGCTATGCTATACACATCGGTCAACTTGTCGGAATTGGAATCGAAAATCTTCTTTTCAATATCCCGCTGGATTTGTGTATTGCTTTTGATTTGCTCCGTTTCCTCGTGCCTGCCTTTCATCTGTGATTTTTCAATCAGCCTTTCAACAATTTTTAGCAAATTGACTTTCAGCAGTCCGACGTAACCCTCAGTATCATAGACCGGCGCGGAGATCAAATCAATGTAATAATGGGTTGGCCAGGTGCGAACAAACACATGGGGAACCGGTATTAACCAGCCTTTGAAGGCCATAAAGGAAAGCGGATATGTTCCGTTCATATCGGGGTAAGTTCCGTCCCAGTCTTTGATCTCAAAAATCTGGGCTTTCAGTTCCTTCCCCGGCAGCAATGCCGCCAGGGATGAGATGAGTATGAAAAGTATTGTTTTCATAGATTTTCTTTTCTTCAGACGTTGATTGTTAATTATAAAGTGTATAGTAAAAAGCGAACTGTTCGATCTGGCCGGAATTAAAGCTTTTCTGATAGGAAGCCCATGCCAGCTTGTTATACAGGTAACAGATTGTTCCATAGTGTTTTTTAACCTCGGTGTATATGCCGTTAATGGTATCGTAGCGCTGTTTGTCGTCCATCATAAACAGGTTGTCTTCCACGATGGTATTCAGAATGGAAGTGACCAGTTGGCGACTGTCGTCCAATACCAGGTCAAAAGATTCGACAATCACCGCAGCTTGGCGGGTGGTGAAGTTTTCGTCCTTAACCAGCAAGGGAAGTTTGGTCGTGTAGATGTAGATGATCTTATCCAACATCTCTTTGGTCTGTCTGATACGCTTGTAATCTTTAATTAGATAAGATACTTTCTGAAGGCTTTCAAGCTTCTTTTGATCAATCCCAACCAGTTCTGAGGTTAGTCCTTTGATGTCGCCATTGAGGATTTTGATCAGCACATTGTACCAGTTAATCTCAGAAAGGATTCCCTTTTCCTGATCCCAAAGTGCTTCACGTTGAATACCAGCCCCAACATCGGTAACCGATGCCTGGGCTAAGGTGGTGTTGGTCGCGAGAATGCTGAAAAAAGCAATGAATAGTACGATTAAAAATGGTGCTTTTGTTCTCGTTGTTGTCGTCGTTGTAATTGTTTGCATGACTGTAATTGTTGATGTTTTAAATGGATTTGAGGATTTCGACAAAGGATTGATCTTTCTCCTGATTGAGTTTTTTCAGAATCATTTCCTTTTCGCTTTGTTCAGAGGTGTAGCAGTAGTATTCGGATTTGCTCACTTCCAGTGCATATACTTGGGAGTAAGTTCCAAGCCCTATAAAAACTTCTTTGAGCTTGCGACCTGATGGCAGGTTTTTGTTGATCGAAAGGATCTGGTCTTTCTGGAATTCTGACAGTCCAAGGGTGTCGCTGATGCTTTGGAACTTGTTCCGGAACTTGCTCATGTCAAGCAAAATGCGTGTATCCGCATTGTTGATAATCGCATCACGGATCACAGGAGAAGAAATCACATCGTCCACTTCCTGGGTAACTACCATCGCCTCCCCAAAGAATTTGCGGATGGTCTTATAGAAGTATTTGATGTAACTGGCCATCTGGGGAGTCGCAATGGCTTTCCAGGCTTCCTCGATGCAGATCACTTTTCGAACACCTTTGAGCCTGCGCATTTTCTGCATGAAAATGTCGATGATGATCAGTGTGGCGACCGGGAAGATCGTTGCATGATCCTTGATGTTATCCAGTTCGAAGACAATAAAAGGGCAATGGAAAAACTCATCTGTATCCATTTGCTTGTTTAGCAAATAGTCATATTCCCCTCCCCGGTAATATTTGCCCAGGATGAAGAAAAACTCATTGCTGTTGAACTGGACGGATTTCTCTTTGACCAGTGCCGGAATGTAGCTTTGGCAGAAATCGTAAAAACCGTTGAAGGATCTTTCTGCAATTTGATCAAATTCAAAAAAAGCTGTCAACGAATGGGCAATCACATCCTTCTCCATTTCCGAAAGGTTTTCCTTGTAAATGGTGTAGATCACCGACAGGATGGTTTGCTTGCGTTCAATATCCAGTTCTCCTTCCAGGATAAAGGGATTGAACGAAATCGGGTTTTCGATGGTAAACTCAACCATCATGGCCCCACCCTGGTCTTTGAGCCGTTCATTCAGGTAGATAGTCAACAGCTCATAGCTTCTGCCCACATCCAGTAGAACGATGTGGCAGTTTCCGCTTTCGGCATACTGGCGCAACAAATGATTGGTAAAAAAGGATTTCCCGGAACCTGATCCTCCGATAATGATCTTATTGCGGTTATGGATCAGGTGTTTGTGCATCGGTTCATCCGAGATGTCAATCTTTACCGGACAACCTTCCAAGCGGTCCGAAAGACGGATGGTAAAGTCTGATGGACTGTTTTTCAGTTCCCCTTCGAAGTTGGTCAGGCAACAAGCCTGTGGAACCTGGGTGATGAAAAGTTCTGTTTCAGGAAGCTGCGTTGAGAAAGGAACACAGGAGAAAAACAGCATTGGCAGATCGTGGGTATGCTGGTACGGAAAACAGTTCATCATCGAAAAAGCGGAACTGGTTTCGCTTTTGTGCTGTTTCAAATCTTTCAGTGCTGAATCGAAAAGCATCACATTAAAATGGGTTTTCACAATCTTTTCTCCTGAAGTCTGCACCTGGTCCAGAAATGATTCAATCAACCCCGCGTTAACCTTATTCTCAGAAGAAAACTTGGACAAACTGAATATTTTTTTGTAGCTGCTCTCAAGAAAACCTTTGATTTCCTGCTGATCGGGAATGTAGATAAACTGGTTGGTGATGTGCGAAAACGGCAGGTGATAACTTACCGGATAGATCAGCGATACGGGCAGCCCGTTCTGCGGATGCTCCGATGCCGGACGAAGTTCTGCCGGGATGTGGGAATAGTCGCTCAATGATAAGATTTCCACAAACTGGTCCATCACCTTCAACCGATCCCGAAAATCGATCCCTCCCAGTGCCGGATGATTATCAGTAAAGTTCAGGCTCATAAAGCGTTCGATGAGTCCAAGTGAATGTTCATCACCAATAGCTTCTTCCCTTGTGATTGGATCGCATCCGATTCCATTTTGGGCAAAGATGGCCACCACGTTACTCCGCAGTTCATTGATCTTATCATACTGCAATTTTTCAAGGTTGCGCTCTTTCCGTGAAAAGATCAAAGCGGATTCCAGATAGTTTTTCAGAAGGCCTTTGTTCAACAGACTGATGTAAAAACAGCATTCATGTTTTAAGTAATGTCTTCCGTCAAAGTGCTGAATATATGAGCCATTAAGGCTTTCTTTTACTCCGGCTGTTTCTGATTCTGATTCTGTTGGATGAAATTCTTTGATCAGGAAGAAATCCTGTTTATGGATAAAACTTCCGGCTGGCAACAAGCCCGTCATCCGCTGAAAAGTATCGTGGAGCATATAAAGTTGCTCGGTACTGCACGACAAAACTTCGGGCAGCCTTAGCCGGAATCCAATGGTCAAATCGAGGTTATTGGAAACCTGAATATCCCCGTTAAATCCCATTACTGGTAGTATGCTTTCAAGGTTCTTGATCTTCATTTGAAAAATATTTGATGGATTCGTCTTTTGCAGCTAATGAATTGAGGTAGTTTTCTTGCGGTCTGTTTCTTGCCCCAACCTTCCGGACCATATTTCTTCTGGATGGTATTGAGCCGGTAGAGGTAGCCGAAAAAGGCAGGGACTCCGATCAGAACTGCCGGGAAAACCCCGGCCAGAATGTAAAGTGCAGAGAATAGCAGAAAGGAAGCAATGATGCCATACAATGCCCGGAATACCAAAGGGCCGGAAAGCCCTTTGATATACAACCGGGTATCCACCTTTTTGACTGGGTAGCCTTGCATCAGACAAAGAATGCTCTAATCACCACGCCCACCAGAATCAGGAACAAACAGGCACCAAACCAGCCCATGATGGCTTTCTGGGTATCCTGGTCACCACTCTGCCATTTGATATAAACCCGGACACCGCCGATCAATCCAACTACCGCTCCAACAGCAATAATCAGGTTGGAGATTGGATCCACGTAAGAACTGACCTCAGCAGTGGCCTGATCAATACCGGCAGCTGATTGGGCCATAGCTTGGTAGATACTTAATAAAAGAAGGACTGCAAAGGCTTCTGCCCGTTTAAAGAAAAACTGAACTTTTGTTTTCATGAAACTTTGAGTTTTAAAGAATGAATAATTGAGTATGACTTATGAGTGAAACTGGATATTCTCCAGAATTTCCGGATGGTCGGGAAAATGCTCTTCAAAAAACTGTTCGACATTGTATCCTTCATCGATACCATTGTCTCCATAGAAATCCACTTTCAGGTCAACAGGTTCGATGTGATTAAAAGGAATCAGTTCTCTAGGGTAATCGGTAGCTGAGACCAAAATGGGAAGCATTCTTTCCGGGTGGATGTCTGTTTCATCGGCATTCTCGAACAGGTTGCCGGATGTGCGGCCTGAGCGGCTTAGCCAGGCCCGAATGAAAACTGCAGCGTAATAAACACTGCAAAGCAGAAAAATTAGGATGGCAAATTTTGTCCAGGTGATGGTGTCCAATCCAAACATAAGGCTTCAATTTTAAAGGTGAATACTGGTTTGTTCCTCCCGGTTGGATTGTAATCAATCTGTGTTCTGATCTGATTTCTCCAAAACCGGGCACCGCAAAATTGAAGGATCACAAATTATAAAACACCCAAGGTGTTCCCACCTTGGGTGTTTTATATGGTTAAATAAATTATGGTTTGATAATTTTATTTGACCTGTTTTGATGGATTCCGGAATTAGCTTTGTTAAACAAGCTCTTAAGATTAATGAAAAATGGTTTTGTTTGTTTGAATTTGAACAAGCCAAAATATTTTCAAAAAGAGGAAGAAAAAACGACAAAAAAGAAAAAGAAAGTCCTTTTCATTGCCGTTCGTGGCAAAAATGCAAGGCTGTTCCGTTTTTTTTATAAAAAAGTTGATTGAAACTAAAGCCTAATTGAATAGAAAAAAAAACCGGAACACTCGCTATGGTCTTGCAGTTTTACGGTGCGCGGACTGGTGGGGAAACCGGCTAAATTTGAGTTTCTTTTTTGGTTTGGAGTGAGGGGTCTATGCTACAAAACAATTGCAGTAACCTTCCAAAAGCGGGCAGGCAAAAGGCATGTGTGGTTACTGTACTGGAATGAAGCGATTGGATGGGATGAAATGGAGCTTGTTTCCCGGCCTTTTTTATGTGGCTTGTGTGTTTGGAAAAGATAGGGGCAGGCGAAATGGAATTGGGGCAGGAAATCGCATTAGTGGAAGGTAAGGAACCACTCTTGCCGTGGGGTCAAATCCGGCTTATGAGCTGAACGAGCGGTGTGTGCGACCGGTTAAGGTGAGGGACGAACCGGCTTAGGGAGCGAAAAAGCGAGTAAAGCGAATGTGCCGGATGAACTGGGGTAATGGAATAATATTTATAGAAACAAGGAAAACCATTCTTTCAATTTTGCTTTTACCAATTCATAATCCGGCAATTCTCCCGAAATCTGATGACCAAGACTATTTTTCCAGGCTGATTTGAGTTGTTTGTCATTTTCAGGATTTAACAATTGTTCAATACCTGTAAATGTATGGCCTTTAAATGCCATTTTTCGATGAAAAGCATCAGCTATTCCTTTGAGGTCAATGTCCTGATAAAATCCTGATAAATACCACAAATCATATAAATCTCTCGGTGCAGTATAGGAACGTTGAACCAGACATCGGATTTTTTCTGACAAAACTTCTTCGATACAATAGCAGGGGATTTGTTTTGAATGATCGCTTAATTGATCTGAATATTCATGCACAATGTCCCTCATTTGTAATGGAAAAAGGACTAATTCGTACAGTATAATTTCGATTTTTATTTTCGTTTGCCATCGTTGTGGCAAAGGGGGTGTTTCGTTTCTGGGATGATCCGAACCCCAAAACTTAATGACTGCTTCAAATCCGACCAATTGATCTTTATAAACGAGATCCTTAAGTGATTCAATATGAGTAAGCATCCCAACTCTCTGGTTCAGCAAGCTTGTAATTTCGTTGAGATGGGCTCTGGTCAACCTGAAGTCTTTATCGCTTGAAGTAAAATCAAGGTCTTCGGAAAATCTGTAATCCGGCAGGTAGCATTTCCGAAGGCAGGTGCCTCCTTTAAAAATTAATTTTCCACGTATGTCCTGAATTGAAAATATTGCATCAAGGAAATGGCCTAAAGCCCAATCTTTATCTATGGTACTTTTCACAACATTTTTCTGTGTCGCGATGTTCGTTATTTCTTTCTGTAATATCATTTCTTAGTACTGTTTATTACAAATATCAAGAATTTCATCCCTGCTAATATTTAACCTCAATCGCCATTCATTCACAAATTCACCAGAGTCTGTCCCAAGCGGATCAAAAACATTATACTTTGGATTTACACTTTGTCTGGCGAATTTTATGAAATTTTTCATGCCATGCTTATTAAGCAATTCAGCTAAAAAACCCATTCGCTTGGTAACTGAAATATTGTTGAGAGCAAGGCAATACTCAATCATCTTATCCCCATTTAAGTTGGCCTGACAAAAAGCTTTTATTAACTCGGCATAACCACCCGAATATTCCGGTAAATCAAAGCAATCCGCAATAGTTTTTTCAATATCTGTAATCCGGTATTGCCGGGTTCCATACCCATGAGTCAGTATTCCGGTAGATTTTCGTTGGAGAATCTGAACAAACTTGTAATTAACGCCTAAAATAACTTTATCCTGCTTCCAATGAGTAGTTTGGACAAACAGAACATTCGGGAATTGATCTGTCAATCCGTGCTTATTCAGTGCAGACCAATAGGCAATTGTACCGTCTTTGGCAATGAATGAACCTATAACATTTTCGTCATTGAAATTAGAACGGCAATATTTTCCCTGTTCAAGACGTATAAAAATGCCTTTGTGGACAAGGTTTTCCATTATTTCATTGATATCTTTGAAACGATCAGAAAATCGGTTCTTTATTTCATTGATGGAAAAAATATCGAGTTCCTGCTCCTCCAATGTTAGCATGAATTCAATCTGAATCTTTGTAAGATTCTTTGATATAAATGTACCTACAGCCATTACTTTTTGTCATTAGATAAACCCCAATATACAGGGTTTTTGTTTATATAAAAAGTAACGCAAGATAAGAATATTTTTTACTAATGAAAAAGAATTGCATTTCCTTCTATTTTGAAAAACTATAATCTTATTCGCAGGATTGACACTTAAGTCCTTTTATCCTTGGTATCTCTGTCAAAGGCCACCAGGTTAAACATTTCGCGCATCCGGCTGCGAATCCGGTTCCCATAGATGGATTCCAGTTCCGAAGCGGAAAGGTTGGTGGTAATGTGGGTCATCATCCGTTTAGAGACAAACAGATCATAGCGATTGAGTAGGATTTCAGCCATCACATTGCATTCGTTCCCGTAATATTTCGGGGTCTGCTCCAATCCTAAATCATCGAAACAATACACTTTGGGGATGAAAGGCATATTGGCATATCTGACAAATGAGCCTTTGCTGTAATGGTTGATCACGGCAAACCCGTCTTTCTCAAACTCAAAACTGATCTCCCTGGTCGGTTTGATCATGTACTGTGTCTCTCTTGGAAAAAAGTAACTGACAAGCTGCATCAGGCTGGTTTTACCGCAACCTATCGGGCCTGTCAGGAGGATACCTTTTCTCAGGCTGATCCCATGATTTGCAGCATTTTCATGGTCACCGATGGCATAAACCAGAAGCTTGTAGATCAGCTCGAAATCGGATTCGACCAATGAAAAATGGTTCCCGAACAGGATCTTGCCACGCTCTTCCATCCATTGCAGGCTGGCCGGGAAACTGAAATTGAATACTCCGCCCCGGTAATCGGCGATCTGCTCATAAGGGTTCAGAATAATTTTTGTTGACGGTGACGCTAAGTTTGCTGGTCCCGACTTGATTGGGTTCTCGTTCATCTGGTTTAAAACTTTGGGTATTGTTCATCCATTTCCGGGCAACGGCTTGCCAGGAAAGTATTTTCATCTGATCCCCGGTCTTCCAGCCTGATGACTGGTAGTGGGCGTAAAACTTCTGCGCCTCGCTGCGCGGAAACTGGTTCTGTTCAAAAAATTGCTCAGTTTCGGATAAATCCGGAACCGGAGATTTCTCCTCCGGAAGATTTTCGGTATTGGTCTTTCGAAGTCGTTTTTGTTTTTTTTCGTTTACATCAATATCAAATTTTTGATTTCTTCTGACTGACTCTTCTTCTTGTTTGTTTTTGTTTAAACTGTTTATAAAAGGTGTATCAGTTGCTGTATTCCTTGCAGTATCACTTTTGATACCGGCACCCTGATTTTTTTCGCTACCGGTATTCCTTCCTGTATCACTTTTGAGACCGCTGGAAATACCGGTATCACTTGCGGTATCAGTTGCTGTATCACCAGCAATATCATTTTTAATACCGGTATTCCTTGCAGTATCGCTTGCAGTATCATTTATGAGATTGCTGGAAGTACTGGTATTCCTTGCAGTATCACTTGCGGTATCACCAGCGGTATCATTTTCGATACCGGTATTCCTTGCTGTATCGCTTGCAGTATCATTTATGAGATTGCTGGAAGTAGCAGTATTCCTTCCTGTATCGGTTGCTGTATTGGCAGCAGTATCGCTTGCAGTATCAAATCTGATACAGGAGACCCGGCTGCCTGAATGTAGGTTGGATGAAGGGATGTACCTGATATAACCCCATTCGGACAGCTCTTTCATGCACCGGGCGTAAGTATTAACTGAACCTAATCGGGAGATTTCCATTGTTTCCGCCCGGGTAATGACAAACTGCTGCCCAAACCGGTCAGCATTCCACTGCTGGAACAGGGCAAAATACAGGCTGATGTGATAGGATGACATTCGTTTGTCTTCGGCCAGCCGTGCAAAAAATCCGTTCAGGTGTCTGATGTAGTTCATCGCTTCAAATCGAAGCTAAACCTTTTTTGTTTCTGGGTGGGCTCCAGCATCTTCCGGATATCCTCGTAGTCGTAAAACATCTGCCCTCCTATTTTGGTAAACGGAAGGGTTCCGTTTACGCGAAGGTTCTGGAGTGTACCTGGGGAAATACTTAGCAGTTTTTTTACTTCGTAGGATTTGAGCCACTTTTTGGCTGGCTGACCACGTTGCTCGTTGAGCATCTTTTTGAACTCGGTGATTAATTCAATCTTGAATTCCCGAAGGTCGTCTGTAGTAATAATTTCTGTTGCCATAGCTTTTAGTTTTGAATGAATCATTTTGAATTTCTCCAAAAATCAGACTTTCAAAACTATTTTTTACCCCAGTTGTACCCAAGGTGGGTGTTTTATATGATTAAACAGAATTGACAATATTTAGTTAAGTCCTATTTCTCATCTGATTCATCCATGCGCTTTATTAGTGCATCTTTCAGATTATCTAAAAACTTAGTACGTTCTTTCTTGCGAAGTTTCATCTCACCAAATGCATGGTATATATCACCTAAATCGACGTTGAATACTTGCTCAAAGTACTTCGACAATTTACTGATATCCATGCTCCCCCTGTTAATTGCCCCTAAACTATCCAAGGCATAAAGCAGTTCAATAAGTGCTATTTTGGGGTGTGTCCAAACCGCATCAAAATCCATTACCATGGAATTATTATCATATTTCTTCTGTTTATTATAGCTGAGATTATGAATCTCTTTCCCCAAATAGGACAGAAGATTTTCATTGGCAATTACCTTCGAAAATATATAATCATGACTGGTTGAAAACAAAGGGTCCTCAAAAATATGTGGGTTTTTAGCTAAAAGAAGAAGATCAGATTTTCCACGAAGAAAATATTGATGATCTAACTGGATCGATCCGCTTCGGTAATACTGATATATTTCCCGATTTTCTTGCAAATAGCTTTTTATAGATTTCTGTTTTCGCCTTAAAGCCTTAAGCTGATATTCAATATTTCCCTCAGGTCGGCTGGTTTGAATGTCAAAAACAGACATATAAAAGAATAATTTGCTGTTAACTTGTGGCTTAAGAGTTTTAAAGAAATAGATTTCATCCTTTTGGTTCTCAAATCCAATTTCTACAACCAACTTCTTTAGCGTTTTTATGGCTTCTCCGCACAAGTCAACAGCCTTCGTAGTGATATCACATTCCTGCCCCATTCCAATTTTTAATGCCTTAAGCTCATCTTCAAGGCATTGAATTATTCTTTCACATTCTGACAATATGGAGTGGAAATTGGCCATCTAAAAAAGACTATTAAATATCTAAGTACATGACAAAAATTTGAATACATCTATATCCGATTGAAAGTTAGGGTTTAACAGTACTGTGGCGATATATGTCAATCCATGTTTAAAAAT
>JANXYV010000139.1 GCA_025355875.1 Prolixibacteraceae bacterium
GGTTCACTGAATTTGATAAAATCAGATTGAAAAGTGAGTCAAAATTAATCAATACTGATCAATCGATATGATTGTAATTCATTGCAATACATGAAGTTACATCAACACTCGTGAACCAAATATAAAAACTAAAAAAGGTCACCGGTTCGTTCACATACAAAGCGATATAAGATGGCATATTTTGATATGTACAAAAAACAAAAAGACCTCCAAATCAATGATTTGCGGTCTTTTATTTGGGTTTGGCTCCCAATTTTGTCGGGGTGACCGGATTTGAACCGACGACCTCGTCGTCCCGAACGACGCGCGCTACCAAGCTGCGCTACACCCCGATCGAATTTGATGCAAAAGTAGCTATCTTGTTGAGTTTTGCAAAAAAACGTTCGACTTTTACTTGTATATTGGAACGTGCCGCTGAATTGGCATGGTAGATGGATTAGGGTGAACCGGCTTATCGATTGCCCCTTTGAATTTCTTGCCTATTTTTTTTTCTTTCAGCCTTTGCCTGAAATCCTCCAGTATATTCATATAATTAATATAGGCATCATATTTCGATTTGTAAATCGCTGTAATTGATTCATCTCCAAGATAAGCCGGATGGTTATCATCCATCAGGTGAAAATGATCGGAGGTTTGAAGGTAGCGCCAATCAGTTTTGATTTTGGAATTTTCAATGAATTGAACCTGTTTTTTCAACTTGAACAATTGATGAATTGCATCTTCCTGAAGTAAATTTCCGGGATAGTATAATGAATGAAAATGCTCGTACCAACAGATTGGATCATTTGTTCCGATTTCGGCAACCGCACCTATACTTTCAAGCAGTTCCGAGGGAAGGCTGAATGTGATTGATTGATTTCGAATAACTTTGGAAACGAATGACCGGAAAAACCGTTGCTTGTCAGTCATTCCTTGGCCTCCTAGTGTTCTGTAATTCAGGTAAATGTTTACCAAAGGCTCATCGTTTCTGTTGAAATTCAACCCTGAAAAAAGTTGTTTTATTGATTCTGCCTTTCCCGATACTCCTGGATTCCTGATGATGGATGTGAACTCTTCGCTAACGATTTCGTTCCGGAACAGGATATTAATCTTATGTTGAGCATCTGCCGAATAAACGAAATTAGGACTCCTCCATTGCAATATTCTTTTTGAACCATTCGTGAGTAGGGCAGGGTATCCTATTTCAGCAACGATTTTACCAATCTCGGTGGTAAACATCAAATCAGTATTCACAAATAATTTAGGTTTTTGTCCAAAATAAAATTCAATACGTTCCCTGTTTTGTCTGATTTGGTTTCTGAATTCCTCTTCATCCTTTCCAATTGACACGATCGAATGCGAAGATGTTCCTCCCAGGAATTCCACTTGTCCCGAATCAGCAAGTTGCCGAAAACTGTTCAGCATTTTTGGAGCGTAGATCAGAAATTGGTCGAGCGTTGTTCCGGAGATATAAAAAGAAAGTTTCAATTTGCCGTTTGATTGCTGTATAAGCTTTAAAAGAAAATCATTAAGCGGCAAATAATAATTTTCAACAACTTCATTAATTTCCTTTTCAATCCTGAAATCGTCGTAATAAGGTTTCGATTTTCCGATATCGAAAAACCGAAATGTCCGAAAGCTGAAAGGATGGTGTATCTGGAAATAGATACAAATAGTTTTCATGATGCCAGTTTGATAGTATTGATGTAAACTTGCCTGATTTGAGCAGCCGAAAGTTCCCAGCTTAATTTACTGACTTCTATTTTCCCTTCAGCGATCATCGTACTTGATAATCTCTTATGCTTTAGTATACTATGCACTGCATCAGCCATGGCATGTGTATCCCAAAAATCGGTTTTAACCACATTCCTGACAAGCTCTGAAACGCCTGATTGCAGAGAAATAATCGATGGAACACTGGCTTGCATGGCCTCAAGTGGCACAATGCCAAAAGGCTCCGAAATTGATGGCATGATCAGGATGTCGCTTTGGTGAAGCATTTCCGAGACTTCATCGCCATCTAGAAACCCCGCAAAATGAAACCGGTCACTAATTCCATACCAGGCACACAACTCCACAATCCGATCCCTTAGGTCGCCGTTTCCAGCCATAACAAAATGTACATTTTTGAGTTGGCTGCACACCAAACGGGCAACTTCAACAAAATACTCTGGACCTTTCTGAATGGTAATCCTTCCAAGGAAAGTAACGATCTTCTGGTTTTTCTTTTTTACAATTCCTGAACGTTTTCCCATCACTTCAGGTTCGATGGCATTATAAACGGTTGTAATTTTGCGGGAAGGAATGTTGTATTGGTCTATTAGCCTGTCTTTTATCCTATTACTCACCGTAATAATTTGATCAGCCTCGTCCATACCTTGTTTTTCGATATCATAAATGACTGGATTAACTGATCCTCCACTTCGATCGAAATCGGTTGAATGAATATGAACGACTAGAGGTTTTCCTGAAACCTGTTTTGCTGCCAGCGCAGCCGGAAATGTGAGCCAATCATGAGCATGGATCACATCAAAATCAACTTTCTGTACAATCACTTTGGCCACAATGGCATAATTGTAAATTTCTTCAAACAAGCTTGTTCCGTATTTTCCCGAGAAATGAATCCTATTTTCTTCAGTTGTATTTTCTGGCTGGGTTGTTTCATTGTGCTTAGCCGCCGTTTGATATCTCTCATTAAAACTTTCAGGACTTAAATATGGAATAAGTTTTGAAGAAACTTCCAGAATAGTGATCTCCGGTGATTTTTCAATAGACCAAGTATCACTTCCTATTGAAATATTCTCAGCACTAATTAACTTTGTATTAGCCAAATTTTCCTGATTATCAGCTTTCGGTAAAACCAGGGAAACATTAATATCGCTGCAGGAAGATAAACCTTTAATTATACCAGCACAGGCAGTCCCCAAGCCTCCGGAAATATGAGGTGGAAATTCCCATCCAAACATGAGTACGTTCATTGTTTCCGGCTTCTAATTGAAAAAATGTTAATAAACGGAATATAAATAGCCTCATCATACATAGGATTTAGAATATCCACATGATACGGAATGGGGAGTATTTTTAAGTATGATTCACAAGAATAGTACTTGCTTAGTAAACATCTTCAAGTTGCCAATCCACTACAAAAGAACATTCCCTTTTTGTTTTGGTCAAAGACGAACTTCCCTGCGAATACCTGGTATAGTCATCATTAAAAATGCTTAACCGGTCATTTCTGATTGATTTAGCTTCAGAAACAGGTGACTGGTTTGAAATGATTTCTTCCTTATAAAACCAGATATTTCTTCTCGGAGTTCCAATCCTCGATTGTTTCCAGATGTCTAGAATACGTTGATGTGCTCTCATGACTAACAGTTTTTCTCAATCTTTTGTACATTAAAATCATGACAAATGTTACCTTTTTTACTGATGTTACAAAACGCATACATGCATGTATTTAATAATAAGTGCGTTAAAAAAGGTTAAGGCTTTAGTTTAATTTTGCGTTGCAATTAACATTTGATACCTGGTATTAATTTGGCGATACCTCGATAAGGTCAACATATCCTCAGTTGAACAGTC
>JANXYV010000144.1 GCA_025355875.1 Prolixibacteraceae bacterium
GCCTGTTGGAAGATACAGTTTTAAATTTGCTCCTGAAAATGCTACCAGTGCTATGTATTTCTACCAGTTAACTTCTGATGAAAAATCAGTATCTGGTAAAATGATAATGCGTAAATAGTGATATGCTAAATACAGGATGGCTAAGTCATCATGTATTAGTTTTCTATCTAGCGTGAAACATGAAAAGTAGTCATAATCTTCATTCGGAAGTGATAGTTAGGAATCTCAGCCGATCTTGATTATTTAAACTACTAAAATGTGGATTTGGTTAGTAGAGTAAAGTTAGCCCTCCGGATCGATTTCCGGAGGGTTTTTTTATAAATATTGTTCAATACTAAAGAATTACACATTAATCCGATTTCTGTAAGGAGAAATAGGATCATTTCAAAAGATCATCATTACCGGAAGAGGGAGAATTTATGCATGTGCCTTATTTGAAAGATCAATGTTCAAATTCATATGATATATTCATTGTTTAAATCAATATGGCATTTAAGTAATTGATATATTGCTTGATATATTTTAAATGTAACACTGTTTCAAAAGAAAGGAACACTGTCATAAATAGTATTTCTGGAATCTTAAAACAATGTAACATGGATTTTAAGAGTCCAATTGCCTTCAAACTAGATTTGTTCCAGGCATTTGTGGTACGAATTTCCTAAACAATTTAGCAAGTGAAAATTATTAGATTTTGGCAAAACAGTGATTTAAAATTTATCATACTTATCGAATGGTTCCTCATCCTTTTTGCAATCCTTGTTTTTCTATTTATCATTTTTCTAATTCTTTTATGACGATTCATTTATTAAGAGAAAATCGTTGTTGATATGCACCAATATTAGTTTATCGTTGAAACGAACAGTCCACTGGAATTTAGTCTATAAGTGGCGTCACAAAAAGAGCATGAAAAAATAGTTCATAGTGGAAATCTTCTGGTAAGAGAGTTTCATTAGAACGCACAGATATTCAATTTATTAACACAGACATTATCATGAAAGACCTAATCGTATTTATTTTTTTACTGTCGCTCTTTCAAGTCAAAGCTCAGCAAAAGATCGTATTAAATTATGAAGCCAAGCCAAATACTGCGCATTGGTGGCGCGACAACAATCATGTGAAATTTCTGCTCGATGAAAAGAAGGGAATCCAGCAAAATCCAAACTCTAAAGTTTGTCTGAATGTGCGCTGGGATTCGATACCGGCGAACAAATCATGGTGCTGGTTTACTGATCTGAAGATTGATTCACTGGCCAATCCGGCAATGGATAAGGTGCGTACAGAATTCAGCGATAAAATCTGGTTGTCATGTTGGTGCAACAGCGGCAAGGGTGATTCTGTTTATGTGCAGCCTCTTATGCTTACCCGCGGCCACAAAGGCAAATGGGGCGCAAAAAAAATGGTTGGACTTGGTTCACCCAAATGGGTCTTCCTGAAATTTAAACTGGCCGACCTGGAATACGAGAACTGGGGCAAAATTCCAGGTCTTCCCGATCTGAAAACAAACGACATCCGCTGTTTTGAACTTGGCCTGCGCAACGGCAAAACTTCGCCAAAAGGGTTTATCGACGCCCGGTTCGACGATGTCATGATCAGTAATTACGAACCTTTCACAAATCAGAAAAAATGAAGATCACGATTTTAAGAATCAACTGACCGGAGATTCGGGATCAACAAGCATAAAAAACCAATTCTTAATCAACTTAAATCTATGCAAATCAGAGTTTCGCAAAAATTACTTCTTATAATCATAGTTCTGACTTTCTCTCAGATTGCCTTTCCCCAGTCAGATTTTAAACTGATTGCTCCGCAAAACGGAATGACGATCAGCAACAACATGCCCAATCTTTCGTGGCAAAAAACCGATTGCGATCACTACGAAATCTGGATCGACGGCATTAAAATGGGCAGCGTACCTTCTTCCCAAAACGCATACGTTCCTTTTCCGTTATCCTTTGGGAAACACAATTGGAAGGTGATAGCTGTCAGCCCGAAAGGACGAAAACAATCCAATACACAGGAAATAAATATCAATGACGCACCGCTTTCTGACGTTCCTGTAGGTTCACAACTTCTTCGTGAAGGCTGGAAAGTCAAATCATCAGTTGAAGTCGGAATGAATGGAGCCAAACTTTCCGGTTCTGGAATAACTACCAAAAGTTGGGCAACGACAAGTCTTCCGGCAACAGTTTTGACTGCTCTGGTTCGCAACGGAATCTATCCAAATCCATACATCGGAACCAACAACATGTTGATTCCCGACATTAGCGACGAATACAACAAGGATTACGGTCTTCTGAAATACAGTCACATTAAAAATACCAATCCCTGGAAACAGCCTTATTGGTTTCGGAACGAATTCAATGTTCCTGCAACTTTCACTGGAAAACAACTATGGCTGAACTTCGGCGAAATCAACTACAAAGCCCAGGTTTGGCTGAATGGCAAACTCATTGCCGATACCACCGAAATGATCGGGATGGAACGCTTGTTTCGCTTTGAAGTAAGTTCAGGAATCAAAAAAGGCAGCAAAAATACATTGGCAGTAGCCATCTGGCCACCCAATCATCCGGGCAAACCGGCCAACGAACCATTGACACCGCTTGCTGATCCGGGTCAGAACATGGCCGATGGAATGCTTGCCCATGATTATACAAAATGGGATGCATTGGGCTGGGACTGGCAACCGGCCATTCGCGACCGCGACATGGGCATTACCGAAGATGTGTTCCTCAGCACAACCAACGACATCGAATTTGAAAATTTGTATGTCAGTTCAAACCTGAATTTACCCGACACCACCACGGCTGAAGTGACCATTTCGGCAGATTTGGTTAATCATTCTGAAAAAGAAATGGAAGGCATAGCTAAAGTGCTGGTTAAAAACGGTCAGGATGAAATTGTTTTTGATCAGGCTTACAAACTGGCGCCAAAATCAACAAAATCATTTACCTGGAACCCGTCGAACCAAAAAGCGCTTAGGATTTCGAATGCCAAACTGTGGTGGCCATTTGGCTATGGGAAACAAAACCTTTATACAGTAAGTCTTTCAGCCGAAACAAAGACAAATGACAAGGCGACGGCTAACGAAACATTTGGGATTCGCAAAGTTGAAACTTACATCGGTGCAAAAGAACGGGTGTATAAAATCAATGGTCGCGAAATTTACCCCAAAGGCGGCAACTGGGTGATCGACATGATGCTCAACTGGAATGCCTCGCGCTACGAGAAAGAAATTCTGCTCACCCGCAATGCCAACCTCAACATGCTCCGGGTGTGGGGACCAACA
>JANXYV010000171.1 GCA_025355875.1 Prolixibacteraceae bacterium
CAGGCATTCAGAAAGTCAATTTGCGCCGAACAAGACATGATCGACTGTTCAACTGAGGATATGTTGACCTTATCGAGGTATCGCCAAATTAATACCAGGTATCAAATGTTAATTGCAACGCAAAATTAAACTAAAGCCAATTTATCTTATAAAAGACTGAATATAAGCAACACCAGACAAAAAAATAAGAATCATTAAAGGAATCATTTCCTCATTTTTCCAAATTGAAGTTTAGATGCAGAACGCAGAAAATATACATACTCCTGAAATTCAGGATGAAGAAGACGGCATGGTGGAGGTTCACGGGGCTCGTGTTCACAACCTGCAAAACGTGAATGTTCAGATTCCGCGAAATAAACTCACCGTTATCACCGGACTGAGCGGTAGTGGCAAGTCGTCGTTGGCTTTCGATACTATTTATGCTGAAGGACAACGCCGCTATATCGAAACCTTTTCAGCCTATGCCCGCTCGTTTCTGGGCAACATGGAACGCCCGGATGTGGACCTGATTACCGGTCTGAGCCCGGTGATTGCCATTGAACAGAAGACAACGAATAAAAATCCTCGCTCGACAGTCGGAACAGTTACCGAAATCTATGATTTTCTCCGCCTTCTTTTCGCCCGTGCCGGAGAAGCATACTCATACAACACCGGCGAAAAAATGGTGAAATACACAGACGATCAGATTTTAAGCCTGATTAAATCTTCATTCTCAGGAAAAAAAATTCTGATTCTGGCCCCAATGGTAAAAGGGCGCAAAGGCCATTACCGCGAATTGTTCGAGCAAATCCTGAAAAAAGGTTTCCTGAATGCCCGGATTGATGGAGTGGTTACCGAACTGAAAGCGGCCATGCGCCTGGATCGTTACAAAAACCATTTCATCGAAATTGTGATCGACCGCCTTTTGGTTGACGAAGCCAGCGACAAACGATTGCACGATTCGCTCCAGATTGCCATGAAAAACGGTCATGGAATCTGCATGATTCTGGATCACGAAACACAGGAAGCCAAATATTACAGCCGCCAGCTGATGTGCCCCACTACCGGAATTTCATACAATGAACCGGCACCTCACAATTTTTCGTTCAATTCGCCTCAGGGAGCCTGTCCGAAATGCAACGGATTGGGTGCCATCAGCGAAATCGACCTCGAAAAAATTGTACCAGATAATACCAAAAGCATTCAGAACGGGGGTATCGCCCCACTCGGACCACATAAAAACACGTTGGTATTCTGGCAGATTGAAGCATTGGGCGAACTTTTTGGTTTTAACCTGAAAACTCCAATTGGGGAAATTCCGGAAGATGGGTTGAATGCAATCCTTTTCGGAACCAATGAGCGGATACAGCTGAAGAACTCGCCACTCGGGGTTTCCATGAATTACATGATGACCTATGAAGGCGTGATCAAATACATTGACTCACAAAAAGATGACAATCCATCGCAGAAAGCGCAAAAGTGGGCGAACCAGTTCGTGCGCGAAACTCCCTGCCCGGAATGTAACGGGCAACGGCTCAAAAAAGAGTCATTATATTTCAGGATTGACAACAAGAATATTTCAGAACTGGCGCAACTTGATATTTCAGAACTCAGCCTGTGGCTCGATAATCTGGAAGACCGCCTTAGTGAACGTCAGAAAAAAATTGCGGTGGAAGTGATCAAGGAAATCCGAGACCGAATCCGGTTTCTGGTCGATGTCGGGCTGAATTATTTGTCGCTCGACCGGACATCCAGAACTTTATCGGGAGGCGAATCACAGCGAATCCGTCTGGCTACCCAAATTGGCTCCCAACTGGTGAATGTGCTGTATATTCTTGACGAACCAAGTATCGGCCTGCATCACCGCGACAATCTCAGGCTGATCAACTCACTCGAGCAATTGCGCGATACAGGCAATTCGGTGATTGTGGTAGAGCACGACAAAGATATGATGATGAATGCCGATTACCTGATCGACATGGGACCTTTTGCCGGTCGGCATGGCGGTCATGTCGTTGCAGCAGGTACGCCTCAACAGGTTTTGAATGCCGGAACGCTGACTTCCAAATACCTGTTGGGAGAAGCGAAAATAGAAATTCCGGAGAAAAGAAGGAAAGGAAATGGCCACGTGCTTTCGCTGAATGGCTGTACAGGCAACAACCTTAAAAACATTTCGGTGGATTTGCCACTTGGAAAACTGATCTGTATAACCGGTGTTTCCGGAAGTGGAAAATCCACCCTGATTAATGCCACTTTGCAACCCATTTTGAGCCAGCATTTTTACGGATCGGTGAAAGATCCGCTTTCGTATTCCGGAATAATAGGATTGGACCATATCGACAAAGTGGTACAGGTTGATCAGTCTCCGATTGGCCGTACCCCACGAAGCAATCCGGTCACCTATACCGGTGTCTTTTCAGATGTACGGAATTTGTTTGCACAGTTGCCTGAAGCCAAAATTCGGGCATATCAGCCCGGACGATTCTCGTTCAATGTGAAAGGAGGCCGCTGTGAAGATTGTCAGGGCGGCGGATTGAAACAAATTGAGATGAATTTTTTACCGGATGTCTATGTTCATTGCGATACCTGCAACGGTCGCCGCTATAACCGGGAAACGCTCGAAGTTCGTTACAAAGGCAAATCAATCGGTGATGTGCTGGATATGACCATCAATCAGGGCGTTGAGTTCTTTGAGCATATTCCGTCTATTGCCCATAAACTTAAAACCATTCAGGATGTAGGTTTGGGTTATATTACTCTCGGACAATCGTCCACAACCCTTTCGGGCGGAGAATCACAGCGGGTAAAACTGGCTACTGAACTGGCAAAGAAAGACACTGGAAAAACCATGTACATCCTCGATGAACCCACTACAGGACTTCATTTCGAAGACATCCGGGTGTTGCTGGAAGTCCTGAACAAACTGGTTGATCGTGGAAATACGGTGATCGTCATCGAACACAACATGGATGTGATCAAAGTAGCCGACCACATTATCGATATAGGTCCTGAAGGTGGTAAGGAGGGTGGGAGAGTGGTCTGTTTTGGCACTCCGGAAGAAGTTGTAAAAAACAAAGAATCGTTTACGGCCAAGTATTTGAAGGAAGAAATCAAAGATTCATAGATTTGCTGAGAATCTGTAAAAGCCGAAACCTGGAACTTGGAACTTTTAACCTGAAAATTATTCAATATGAGCACTATCGACATTTATTGCGTCAATACCAGTACAAAAATAAGCTATCCTTTAGGCGTTTCGTTGATGGAAATTAAAGACGATTTTCAGGTCAACCTTGAAAATCCAATTATCGGGGCTTTGGTGAATAACAAGGTCAAGGAACTATCGTTTGTCTTTGTAAAAACCAAAAAAGTGGAGTTTATCGATTACGCTCATCCCGATGGATTGCGCCTCTATGTGCGTTCGCTGTTCTTTGTTTTGTATTCTGCTGTGCGGAAAATATTTCCAGACGTAAAGCTGAAGATTATGCATGGAATTTCTCGTGGTTATTACTGCGAACTGGCTGGTTTAGAGCGTCCGGTGAACGATTCGGATATTTTAGCTATCAAAAGCGAAATGCAGTCGTTGGTTCAAAAGG
This sequence comes from Prolixibacteraceae bacterium, assembly GCA_025355875.1. Taxonomy (GTDB): domain Bacteria; phylum Bacteroidota; class Bacteroidia; order Bacteroidales; family Prolixibacteraceae; genus Aquipluma. The sequence goes on from JANXYV010000171.1 coordinate 3,573, forward strand.
ATATTCCTTTCAAAAAAATGGGTTTGCCGACTGAGGAGGTAATTGGAATTTGCCAGAAGCAAAACCTGAAATATAAAGCAAAACTTTTTGAACAGCAAGGAACCCTTTTTTCGTACCTATACTTCATGGACGATTTTGCCAACTATTTTTATGGTTACCTTGTTCCTTCGACCGGCTATTTGAAAGTTTTCGATCTGGTCTCGTATTACGACGGATTGCTGTTGAGGATCCCCAATCCGGCCAAATTCAGCGAGGTTCAGCCCTATTCAAAACTGGATAAACTGTTCGGTGTATTTCAGGAGCATAAAGATTGGGCCGAACTTCTGGATGTTCCCAATGTTGCCAGGCTCAATGAAAATACTCTGAAAGACCGGAGTGGCGATATCATTAAAATTTCGGAAGCGCTTCATGAGAAGAAAATAGCCGAGATTGCCAACGTAATTAGCGACCGCCGAAATCAGGTGAAAGTGGTCTTGATTGCCGGTCCTTCCTCTTCAGGAAAGACAACTTTCAGTAAACGATTGATGGTTCAGTTAGCCGTCAATGGTCTGAAACCGATCCTGATTTCGCTCGACGATTATTTTGTTGACCGTGAAAAAACTCCAAAAGACATAAATGGTCAATATGATTTTGAAGCTATTGAAGCTATTGATATTGAGTTTTTTAACAAACAATTGATCGAACTGTTTGATGGTGGGTCGATTGAGTTACCCCGCTTCAATTTCACTACCGGACAGCGTGTATGGTCGGGGAAAAAATTGAAAATGGAGCAGGGAAGTATTCTGATTGTGGAAGGAATCCACGGATTGAATCCTAATCTGGTTCCGCATATTCAGTCAGAAAATACATTTAAAATATTTCTTTCTGCACTGACACAAATCTCAATCGACGACCAAAATCACATTTCAACCACCGATAACCGGCTGATTCGGAGGATGATCCGAGACAGCAAATACCGGAATTATTCTGCACAGGAAACCATCCGCCGATGGCCAAGTGTGAGGGCAGGCGAAGACAAAAACATATTTCCTTATCAGGAAAATGCCGATGTCATGTTTAATTCAGCACTGATTTATGAACTGGCCGTTTTGAAAAAATATGCCGAACCACTTCTGAAAGCGGTTCCTGAAAGTCAGGCAGAATTCAGCGAAAGCAGCCGTCTGCTGAAGTTTTTATCTTATTTCAAATCCATCGATGATTTGGAAATCCCACCAACATCAGTCCTTCGTGAGTTTTTAGGAGGAAGCAGTTTTTCGTATTAAAGTTCAAGTTGCTGATTCACTGCCTGACTAACAAGGCTTTTTTTGTATGAAGAAATCGTTTGCCTGAATGGCATCAATCACAGTTTTTTAATATCCGGAAACAATTTCGAAATATTTATTTGATGTAACCTTAAAATTTATTATTCGGAATTAATCTAAATAGGCGTTAGCTTTGTTATAATGATACTTTGAATTTTTTCATACCACAATTTAGAAAAATCAGAGTTTCGTAGGATTGCTTGATATTGAATTTGCCTGATGAACAATTCTCTGAAACTTTTACGGAATTGTTCATTTGTCGGATAAATCAGCAAAGTAAGAAACGGTGTAAACTTTATAACAATGTCTATGGAAAGTCCAAATTATCAATGGTATGCCATCTATACCAGGGCAAGCTATGAAAAGAAGCTTTTCAACAGCTTGATGGAAAAGAATATCGAGTGCTTCCTGCCAACCAGAAAGGTAAAGAAGGACTGGATGGATCGTAAAAGGTGGATTGATGAACCTTTGTTTCATTGTTATCTGTTTGTGAAAGTTAGTTATCAGGAATTTTTTACTGCACTAAACACACCTGGAGTTATTTGCTATATAAGTTCCGGAGGAAAAGCTCAAGCCATCCCTGAAATCCAAATCGAAAATATCAAAACTTTTCTTTCTCAAACTGATTACGACATGGCTTTGACTTTTGAGCAAATTACAAAAGGGCAGTCTATCGAAATCAAAAATGGTGCATTGAAAGGGATACAGGGAGAAATAATCAATATTAATGGACAAAGAAGATTGTTGATTCGGTTAGATTCACTGAAATGTGGTTTGTACATAAACCTTTCGGAAACTGATATATTTGTTGAAAGGAATGACTTTAAAGAACCTGTCTTTTCCAGGTCATTTGACTTCCAAAACAACTAGAGATCCGGCCTCATCCGATTGACAACCTCCATCAATTAGATATTTTTATAAATTGGGCCTCAGTTTATAAAGGATCTGATGTGGTTATTGAGATTTCTTTCACAGAATTCAGCAACTTCAAAAACTGAGCGTTCAGTTGTTTTAGGATTCTTATGTACAGATATTCAAACATATATACCTTATTGGATATTCCGGATTTCAAATTGAAACAAAAGAAATCCACAAAGTATACTCAGAATTTATTCCGGATTTCGAATTTACTGCTTTCAATATATTTTTAAAAAAAAAGGCAAACTTATTTGGAAACAATTTAAATAGATGCTATGTTTGTATAGAAGATAAAAGAGTATTAAATCTTCTAAAATTCAAAAATGGCAGTTGTATTAAAAAGTCTACCTTATTCATTTGATGCGCTCGAACCATATATCGACGCACAAACAATGGAAATTCATCATGATAAACATCATGCAGCATATGCGAACAACCTGAATGCAGCGATTCAGGGTACAGCTCTTGAAGGGCAAACAATCGAACAAATTTTGACCAATATATCGGCTCATCCGGTTGCAGTGCGCAACAATGGAGGTGGGTTCTTCAACCACAATCTTTTTTGGGAAGTGATGTCACCAGGGGGTTCTAAACAGCCTGAAGGAGATTTATTGAAGTCTATGGATGCAGCGTTTGGGTCGTATCAAAATTTCAAAGAAGCTTTTACAAAAGCTGCCCTCACCCGGTTTGGGTCCGGGTGGGCCTGGCTGGTAAAGCAGGGTGATAGTTTGGTGATTTCGTCCACACCTAATCAAGATAATCCTTTGATGGATTTGGCGGAAGTAAAAGGAGTCCCGGTACTGGGTGTAGATGTGTGGGAACACGCATATTATTTGAAGTATCAAAACCGGCGGCCCGATTATGTCAACGCATTTTTTAACGTGATTAATTGGGACGATGTCGCCAAACGGTTTAAAGGTTAGTTGATTTTTGGTTTTTTTCCGCCCGGTACAGAGGTGCCGGGCGGTTTTGTTTTTAGAGCCAGAGCCTTCCCAACCCCTCCGTATGAGGGGCTTATAGTTATTAAAAGTGACGAAAGCATTGATAAATGAAAAGTTTATTGTAGTTCTTCTAGGCTTAAGCTTTTTTTTATCAAAGGGAGGCACATATCAATTACAAGTGTGTATTATTTGATTGTGTTCTGGATTTCCACTTGTCTTTTCCCAGATGCATCTCGAGGCCCATTGAACCACCAAAATATTTGCCAACGAAAAGGCTGGGTTTCAACGTAAACCTATCTTTTATTAGGACGTTAGCAGCAAAATAACCACCTAATGTATACGATCGGGCACTAAACAGACCAATATTCGGCATGATGCTTAATCCAACCCTGCCAACGTTTTTGTCTGCTTGCCCAAAACCACTTCCAATTCCTATTTGTGCCAAGCCCGGAGGACCCATTAGATGATAATTATTCATCAGGTTTGCTTCTGCAAATATTGTTTCTTTTTCTCCGGCCCATCCGCCTATAATTGGTACAACATCACTTCCAAATAATGACGTCGACCCTCCGCTGCTTATGCCAACTGTTGCTCCTGCATATCGGCCGCTATAACTTGCCATGAAATTAATGTTAGTTGATTCATAATTGACTTCATTAGGCACATTTGACTGGTCGGTATTAGAATAAAGGTTGGTGCTGATTGTCAGATGTCGATAATCGGTAGGTTTGTAGTGATAAGAAACACCAGCTCCAAATGTAGAATAATTCCTTTTCAGAGTTTCTTTTAGAGTTCCATTGCAATCATAATGATTGTCAGGGTAATTTCCAATGCTTCCAAACGTGCTGATGCTAAACCACCCTTTATTTCCAGAAGCTGACACCTTCTTGCCATTGTCTATGTTTATCTGGCTCATCGTCAACAATGAAAAGAAAAAAAATAGTGGAATAATCCGGCGAAGATGAGTCGTAAATACCTGACAGTATATGTTGTAGAAGTATATCGACAATAAAAGTGATGTGAAAAAAGTCAAGGTGAGAATTTCGAAGGGTGCAAGCCAGTTATAGGTTAAAGTCAGAAAGGCGGGGACTGCAAGGAAAAGTTGAAATTCCCGGTAAAAATTAATTTGATAAGTTTCTTTTATCTGAAAGGAACCTCTGGAAAACCTTGTTTCCCGATAAAAAAGTAAAAAAGCTATCGTGATGGCTGCACACAAAATCATCCATTGAATAATCTTGATTCCCAAATACATTTCGCCCATATGGCCTATCATTGAAGAATCTCTGAAAAACTCATTGACAAACCTGAATATAACGTAACAAAGTATCACAAAAATTAACCGACTTCCAGTTGCTTTCCATGTTTTTCGGGTTAAGTATATAAGGAGCCAGATTCCCAGGCAGAAAAGCAGATCATAGATTTGAGTCGGGTGCATCGGAAGTGACAAAGTACTTGTACCAGGTATTTGCAAGTTCGCACTTTGAATTTGAAACACCTGAAAGTTGTTTCCGTACTGCACAGCCCAAGGTAATGTAGTTACGGTTCCATAACAACAACCACCAAAAAGACAGCCTATACGTGTAATTGCCATGCCCACAGGCAATGCATAAGCCAGATGATCCAATACCGGAAGATTGAATTTGAGCCAGCGTTTAGCAAATATAAGCCCTGCAACTAAACCCAGGATTCCACCAAGAATTGATCGCCCGGTTTCAGGCAACCCATTTCCTTTTAAAAGCTGATACCAGCCTGCCGAATTCAAGGTGACTAGTTTGTTCCCGATAATAAAAAATAATACTCCGAATAGGGTGATTAGTAACCAGGTACTTATCGGATATTTTTTTCTCAATCCGACGAAAATAAATATTACTGAAGAAACCAGAAACGCCATAACATAGAACAATCCATACAAAAAGGAATGATCAGGTGAAGTAATGATAAATGTTAGTTTCATAGTAGGAGAGTTTTATCAGAACATTTATACTATTTCTAGAAAGTTAGTGAATATTTGCATGCAAGTCAAAAAATTGAGGTGTGATTTATTGGCACACCAATATTGATTGGAAATCCTTATTCAGAATGAATCTAAATTGCTCATGAAAAAAATGAATTTGAAAACCTTTTAATTCAGAATTCTGTTATATCGTGCACATAGTCATTAACCAAAAATTAACCCAAATGAGTTTTACATTACCCGCATTACCTTATGCCATTGATGCTCTGGAACCATTTATCAGTGCACAAACACTGGAGTTCCATCATGGCAAACACCATCAGGCTTATGTCACGAATCTGAATAACCTGATTGTTGGAACCGAATTCGAAAATGCTACCATGGAAACCATCATCAAAAAGGCGGAAGGTGGAATTTTCAACAACGGCGCACAGGTTTTTAACCACACGTTTTACTTCGCACAATTTTCTCCAAAACCTGCTACTGAACCTTCAGGAGAGTTAAAAGCCGCAATTGATGGTACTTTTGGATCGCTCGAAGCATTTAAAGAAGCATTCAATAAAGCTGCTGTTACCCAATTTGGTTCGGGCTGGGCCTGGCTGGTAAAAGATGCTGCCGGAAAACTGAGCATCGTTCAAACCAGCAATGCCGGATGTCCGGTTCGCGATGGTTTAACTCCACTTTTAACCTGCGACGTTTGGGAACATGCCTATTACCTCGACAAACAAAACCTTCGCCCGGCTTATGTGGCCGACTTCTGGAAAGTGATGGACTGGAAAGTGGTAGAAGGAAGATTTTAGAAGTGATTAACGATTGATGATCAGAGATTAACGATTAGTGAAGTAAAAAATCGCAAATCATTGATCGTTAATCTCTAATCGTTAATTTTAAGTCATTAAAAATTTTAAACTTGATAAAAATGAGTGTAGAAAAAGTATTGGCAGTGATGTCGGCTTCCGACAAACCACTTACTGCAGGTAAAATTGCCGAATTGGCTGGTCTGGATAAAAAAGTGGTTGAAAAAGCCATGAACGAACTAAAGAAAGCCGACAAGATTGTTTCCCCAATTCGTTGTGCCTGGGAAATAAAGAAATAATCCGGATTAGGATTGAAAAAGCCGCTCTTCCATAGAAGTAGCGGCTTTTTGCTTGTATTGAAAATGAATAGACTTCTATTTCTTCTTCCAAAGTTGCTCCATAGATTCCAACGTTTTACCTTTTGTTTCAGGAACCATTTTCCATACAAATATAGCGGACAAAACACCCATTATGGCATAAATCCAGTATGAAAAACCATGATTGAATTTCTCGGTTAACCAGATATTGTCGTTCATCATCGGGAAGGTAAGCGATACAATCCAGTTGGCAATCCACTGGGCCGCAACCGCAATCGATAAAGCTGCACGAATCGAGTTCGGGAAAATTTCGGCTAGTAATACCCAGCATACCGGACCCCAGCTCATGGCAAATGCAGCTGTATAAATAAGCATGAAAGCCAAAGCGGCATATCCTTGTAACGGTGTTAACATACCGCCTGTCTGGCCAAGAAAGAATGTGCAACCTAGAAGCAACATACTTATAGCCATTCCGATTGAACCAATAATCATCAATGGTTTTCGACCATATTTATCAACAGTAAGAATGGCTACTATAGTAAATGCCAGATTTACAGCGCCAACAATGATGGTCTGCATCAACGAACTATCGGTTGAAGCTCCCATGTTCCGGAAGATATTTCCGGCGTAATAAAGTACAACGTTGATCCCCACAAACTGCTGAAACACCGAAAGCATAATTCCGACAAAGATCACCAGGAATCCATAAGATAACCATGGCGCATTTGCTTCATGCAGTGTTCCTTTGATTTCTTCAAGAATAACTCCGGCCTGTTTTTCTCCAGCGATCTTTTTCAACACTTTCAAGGCTTTGTCTTCCTGGCCATTCAATACTAAAAAGCGGGGAGTTTCAGGAACAAAGAAGAGCAGTGCAATAAAAATACCTGCAGGTATGGCTCCTGAAAGGAACATCAAGCGCCAGCCTTCGGTAATCAGCCATTGTTCGTCGCCCTGTTTGGCAATAAAATAGTTGACAAAATAGATCACCAACATGCCGAAGATAATCGCGAACTGGTTGAATGAAACCAATTTGCCACGAATTTTAGCTGGGGCAATTTCGGCAATGTACATGGGCGAAATCATGGATGCTAAACCGACACCGATACCTCCAATAATACGATAAACTACAAATGAATAAACATCCAGCGTACCAAAAACATTAAAAGCTTCAGGTTTCCAGGCACCAATGGCCGAAATGAAGAAAGCGGTTGCAGCAATGAACAATCCATTTTTACGACCCAGTGCTTTTGAAACAAATCCGGCGACTGATCCACCGATAACACAGCCAATTAAAGCACTCGCAATCACAAAGCCTTTAATCGTATCTACAGAACCTTTCAAAGCTTCAGGATCGGTAGGAATTGCTTTTGAGATAAAACTGACAATCCAGATGGCCAAAATTCCAAGAATGATTCCGGCGGAAATCAGGCCTTTCTTTTTACCGACAAGTTTTATTATCTGACTTGAAATGATGCCAAAGACCAGGAACAAAACCAAAGCCATCATGATTTTGTACTGGGTAATGATCTTTACCGCATAATCGAACTGCGCAGGATCAGTAATTTTTGCAATGTAGAATTCGACAAGTGATTTTTCAGCACCGTTCACCACAGCGGTATCATATCCGAAAAGCAATCCGCCCAAAGTAGCCACCAAAGTCAGTAGCACAATGTACATCGGATTCCCAGACTGGTATGAACTTGTTGTTGATTTTGAAGAAGTATCGATATATGCCATAAGTTTAAGATTAAAGAAGAAGCCCCTCCCCAACCCTCCCCGAAGGGGAGGGAGTAAGAAGCTATAATTTTGATAACCACGTGTTTGAATTGTTGTTTTTCTCCTCCCCTTCGGGGGAGGCCGGGAGGGGGCTTCTGTTTAGATATAGCAATTAATCAACTGTTCCAGCATTTCTTGCTTTCCGCTGATCTGTTTGGGTTCCCCAACTTCTTTAGCTACATTGTAAAGATCAACCAGGTTTAGTTTACCTGCTTCGAAGTCTTTACCTTTTCCTGAATCATATGAAGCATAACGGTTCGCTTTCAATTTCAGGTAATCCGAATCTTTCAGCAATTTGTCAGCAATTACCAATGAACGTGCAAATACGTCCATTCCTGAAACGTGAGCGATGAAGATATCTTCCAGATCGGTTGAGTTACGACGGGTTTTAGCATCGAAATTGATACCACCGGTTGTGAATCCCCCAGCCTGAATGATTTCGATCATGGCTTCGGTTACTTCATAAATGTTTGTTGGAAATTCGTCGGTATCCCAGCCGTTTTGGTAGTCGCCCTTGTTGGCATCAATCGATCCGAACATGCCAGTGTCGCGGGCAACACGTAATTCATGAGCGAAAGTGTGACCAGCCAAAGTCGCATGGTTCACTTCAATATTCATTTTGAAATCGTTTTCGAGTCCGTGAGCTTTCAGGAATCCAACAACAGTCTGAGTATCGAAATCATACTGATGTTTCATCGGTTCCATAGGTTTTGGCTCGATCAGGAATGTTCCTTTGAATCCCTGGGCACGTGCATGATCGCGGGCAGCTGCAAGGAATTTGCCCATATGTTCCAATTCACGTTTGGTGTCGGTATTGTGCAGACTCATATACCCTTCGCGTCCACCCCAGAATACATAGTTGGTTCCACCCAAAGCAATCGTAGTTTCCATGGCATTTTTAACCTGAACAGCGGCATTGGTCAATACATTAAAATCAGGATTGGTTGAAGCTCCATTCATATAACGTGGATTTGAGAACACGTTGGCAGTACCCCAAAGTAATTTAATGCCGGTTGCAGCCTGACGTTCTTTGGCGAAGTCGATCATATTAGCCAACCGTTTTTCAATTTCGAAAACAGTTCCGTCACCAACAACGTCGGTATCGTGGAAGCAATAGAAAGGAGCACCAATTTTGCTAATGAATTCGAAAGCAGCATCCATACGTTCTTTGGCAGCAGTCATCTTATCGGAAGCACCAACCCATGGGAAAATCTGTGTACCTGGACCGAATGGATCGCCACCGTCGCCACAGAATGTATGCCAGTAAGCAACTGCAAAACGAAGATATTCTTTCATGGTTTTGCCTAAAACTACCTGATTGGCATCGAAATATTTGAATGCCAATGGATTTTTTGAACCTGGACCCTCGAATTTGATTTGATCAATTCCAGGGAAATACTCTTTGTTACCTTTAAAAACTGTCATAACTGTAAATTTTAAATGTTATTTTTTCTATGTTACTTTATTCTGATTATCAGGATTATAAAATCTTATCTAAAGCCAGTTTCCAGTTTTGGTAAGCTTCTTCATATTCCTCTTTTTTACTGGCATCCGGAGTTACTGTATCCAGTTTTTTGAGGCTTGAAAAAGCCTCTTTGGCTGAAGAATAATACCCCGAACCAATACCGGCACCTCTTGCTGCACCAACCGAACCATCGGTATTGTATAATTCAATGGTAGCGCCTGATACTCCAGCTAATGTTTGACGGAAGACCGGACTGAGGAACATGTTGGCTTTTCCGGCGCGGATGACCTGCGCTTTGATGCCGATTTCTTCCATGATTTCCATTCCGTATTTAAATGAGAAAACGATTCCTTCCTGAGCTGCGCGGAACAAATGCGCATCGGTATGGGTATTGAAGCCCAATCCTGAAATCTGTGCTCCAATATTTTTATTCCGGAGTACACGTTCAGCGCCGTTTCCAAAGGGCAGAATGCTCAATCCATCAGAACCAATGGCAACTTCCGAAGCTTTTTGGTTCATTTCTTCGTACGAGAATGCTTTGTTTCCAACGTTTTTATTCAGCCACGAATTTAAAATTCCGGTTCCGTTGATGCAAAGCAAAACGCCCAAACGGTTGGCTTCAGAAGTATGATTGACGTGTGCGAAAGTGTTTACCCGTGAATACGGATCGTATTTTACTTCGCCACTTACACCGTACACAACACCGGAAGTTCCGGCAGTTGTGGCAATTTCGCCCGGATTCAACACATTCAGCGAAAGTGCATTGTTTGGCTGGTCGCCTGCGCGGTAACTGATTTTGGTTCCTTCAGCCAATCCAAGTTCTGCGGCAGCTTTTGCATTGACCAATCCCTGAACAGAGAAAGTTGGAACGATTTCAGGAATAAACGATTTTTCGAATCCATAATAATCGATCAGCATATTGGCTACCGAATTTTCTTTGAAATTCCAAAGAATGCCTTCTGATAAACCGCTGGCCGTGGTTTTGATTTCTCCTGAAAGTTTCATGGCAATGTAATCGCCCGGAAGCATGATTTTGTCGATTTTAGAGTACAATTCCGGTTCGTTGTCTTTCACCCATTTCAGTTTCGAAGCGGTGAAGTTTCCCGGAGAATTGAGCAGATTCGAAAGGCATTTTTCTTCGCCGATTTCAGCAAAAGCCCTGTTTCCGAGTTCCGCAGCACGGCTGTCGCACCAAATGATGGATGGGCGCAAAACCTGCTGGTTTTTGTCGACCACTACCAAGCCATGCATCTGGTAAGAAATCCCGATGGAATCGATGTTTTTCGGATCAACTTTCGACTGTGCCAGAACGTCGGCCAAAGCCAGTTTCACGTTGGCCCACCATTGTTCGGGTTCCTGTTCGGCCCATCCTGCCTGAACGGCCGTAATTTTCATTTCCTGTTTCGGGTAAAATGCCGAGGCCACGCAATCGCCTGATTGCCCATCGATCAGCGAAGCCTTCACCGATGAACTGCCTATGTCGAATCCTAATAAATACATATTTTTCTGGTTAAAAGTGAATATGATTTGTTGCAAGTTGCGGGATGCGAGTTGCTGGTTTCACATAAAACCGGCAACTCGAAACTCGTAATAGTATTGCAAACCGTTCTGTTCTGGTATGCTCGACAAATCTAAGGGTATCAAAACCATTCTCAAAATAAGCACTGGTGTTTTTAAACATTATCAAAGAGATTTTCGGACAGTTAGTTTGCTGGGGATAACCAGGTTGGTTTTTTCGCCGGTAACCACAAATTCTGCAATTTTCTTTCCCATCAGTTCAAAGTCGGTTGAAATCACGGTAATTCCGTCTTTGACATATTTTTTCATCGGAGTTTCGTTATACGAAATCACTCCCACGTCCTGACCTGGAACCAATTTTTTTTGCTCACACTGATCCAAAAATTTGGCCAGAGTCCGGTCGCTCACCAGAAGATAAAGTTCGCCCTTCTGGAGGTCAAATTTTTTGAATTCGTAGAGCGTTTTAAAGTTAATCTGGTGATCGGTGCAGAATTTTTCAAAATAAGTTATGGAAACCTTTGGATGATAGGTGAACGACGGATACAGGTAAAAGAATTTATCATATTTTCGGATCAAATCAATTCCACTTTTCAGTGAATCGTACAAAGCTTGACCAAAATCCTGATGGATGGTTGAAATTGCTTCCTGTGCATTCACATTCCAGTCGATTACTAGGAGTTTGCTGGCCGGAATCTGGCTGGTTATTTCCGGTACCCTTTCATGATCAAAATTCATGATGATGTACTTGGTGTATTTGCCCAGACTTTCCTTGATGATCTTCTCGAAATCGTCGATGTTGTAATGGTGGAAATGTAAATCAACAGCAATCGTTTCCGGGAGATTTTCCAGAAATGAACCGTACAAAACTTCCTTGTATGCCTTGAATGTATCCAGGAACAGGAAGACTTTGGTCACTGCTTTGGCTACAAAATAGCCGCGGTTCGGAACCGAATCAATGACACCTCGGTTTTTCAACTCGGCATAAGCTTTAAAGACCGTGTCGCGCGACAATGAGCTTTCTTTGCACAACTGGTTTACCGAGGGCAACATATCGCCAACCTGAAGTAAATTCCGGCTGATTGCTTCGTTGACTGCATCTATCAACTGCTGAAACTTCAGTAAATTGGATTGGGGATTAACCGCGAAATGAAATTTGTTTTCCATCAAACATTTGTTAGGTGTTCTGTTCTGGTATGCAAACATACACAATGAATAAGAAAAAACAAACATCCCAATTGTTCAGAAAACAAATCCTCATGGTCAGAATGCCCGAAAAGTTGAGGACTTCATTTTATACAATATTGGTACCTCCGCTTTTCTTTCTAATTTTACACTCAAACCCAAATTTGTTAGTAATGAGAAAAATATCAATTGTCCTGCTATCTGTTTGCTTAACACTAGTAGCTTTTCCACAGAAATATGTACAGGTTTGGGGCGACGAATTCAATACTCCCGGTCTGCCCGACAGCACCAAATGGGATTATGAAGTTGGCAAGCTTCGAAACAACGAGCTTCAGTATTATACCTATAAACGCTATGAAAATGCCCGGATACAGGATACCGTGCTGATTATTGAAGCCCGGAAGGAAGATTATCAGGGAGCAAATTACACTTCAGCAAGTCTTCTCTCGAAGTACACCGGCGACTGGTTGTATGGAAAATTTGAAATTAGCGCCAAAGTTCCCGGGGGAATAGGAACCTGGCCTGCCATATGGATGTTGCCAACTTATGATGAATATGGAGGTTGGCCTAAAAGCGGCGAGACCGACATCATGGAATATGTGGGTATGAACCCCAATAACTTGTATTATAACGCGCATTATGAAGGCACCGATGGCAGCGGACATCAAAGTTCGGGAGGACTTTCAATTACGCTTTCTCCCTTTAACCGCTTTATCAAGTTTACCTTGATATGGACGCCTACAAAAATGGAATGGTATGCCGATGACAAATTATACCAAACTTATAGCAAAACCTCGGATGATCCGCGTATCTGGCCATTCAATAAAATGTTCTATCTCATCCTGAACCTGGCCTATGGCGGATCGTGGGGAGGAATGAAAGGTGTTGATGACACAAAACTGCCTCACGAATTTATGATCGACTATGTTCGGGTTTATCAGCTTCAGGACGATATCGGCCCGTTTTCCCTGAAAGTTGAACCGGCAACCGGTGGAACGGTGGATGTATCGCCCAATCAGACCGATTATCCTGAGGGAACACTGGTTACGCTGAACGCCAAGCCGGAAGAAGGATACGTATTCGACAAGTGGTTGCATTTGAATTCGGCCAATCCGGTTCAACTCAATCTCAATAAAAACTGGAACGTCACACCGGTTTTCAAAAAGAAATGAACTGATTGTAGACGGTGATTTCAGTTTTAGTATAGATAACTGAGAGCAATTTTCGTTTTACAGTCCGGCAACTAAAGCAGTAACAGCTTCAGCCATTGATAGTGTTTATGTGGTAAACATCCCCAGACCGGAAACGGAAAACTTGCATATATTTGGTCAGCGCTGAAAAATTCCGATGGTGCCGGGAAGTACCTGAAAGGTCAGTTGTGAAGCCTGGGATGACAATCCTGACTCCATGTATGGCTTTCTTTCGAAAAATTCCGGTTGAATGCAAAGTGATTCAATCAACTGATTTTATTTCAGTAAATTGGACTGGGCATTAACTTTGAAATGAAATTTGTTTTCCCTCAAATATTTCTTTTGGTGTTCTGTTTTTGGTACATAAATATGTAAAGTGAGCAAGAAAAATCACGGTGAAAACAGGATCTGAAAACAAAACTGCATATTTTATGGAAGTCCGAAAAGCTGTGGACTTTATTATAGGTGATATTGATTCCTCCGCTTTTCTTTCTAATTTTACAGTCAAACCCAAACTTGACAACAATGAAGAAAATTTCGTTTATTCTGCTATTTATTTGTTTATCAGTAGTAGCTTATACGCAAAAATATGTACAGGTTTGGGGCGATGAATTTAACACTCCCGGGCTTCCCGACAGCACGAAATGGGATTGGGAAGTTGGCAAACTCCGCAACAACGAGTTACAGTACTACACCTATAAACGCTCCGAAAATGCACGTATACAGGACACTACCCTGATTATTGAAGCCCGGAAAGAATATTATCAGGGAGCCAGTTACACTTCTGCAAGCCTGTTCTCAAAATTTAAAGGAGACTGGAAGTATGGTAAATTCGAATTCAGCGCTAAGGTTCCGGGAGGGAAGGGCACCTGGCCAGCAATATGGATGATGCCAACAGAAGATGAATATGGAGGCTGGCCAAAAAGTGGCGAGATTGATATCATGGAATATGTTGGCATGAATCCAAACAACTTGTATTTCACGACACATTACGAAGGAACCAATGGAATGGGTCATCAAAGTTCTGGTTTTAACACCAGTTCGATTAGCCAACCATTCAATCAGTTCATCAAGTTTACCCTCTATTGGACACCATCCCGGCTAGAGTGGTGGGCCAACGATAAAAAATTCTTTACCTATACAAAACCAACTAATTCCACTTACAAAAACTGGCCATTCGACAAGATGTTTCATCTTATCCTGAACCTGGCTTACGGAGGTGACTGGGGTGGGCAAAATGGGGTTGACGACAGCAAGCTGCCTCATAAATTCTACATCGACTACGTCAGGGTTTATCAGCTTCAGGCAACAGATGGTCCGTTTAGCCTTAAAGTTGAACCTGTTAACGGAGGAACGGTCGATGTTTCTCCTGATCAATCCTCGTATCCTGCTGAAACTTCAGTTACTTTAACCGCAAAACCCGCCGACGATTATGTATTTGAGAAATGGCAGGATTTGGGTTTCTCGAACCCATTAAAACTGAAAATGATAAGCGACAAAACGATTTTACCCGTTTTCAAAAAAAAAAATGAACTGATTACAAACGGCGAATTCAGTAAAGGGTTGCAGGGATGGACTTCATGGTTTGATGCTCCAACAGCGCCCGTTTTTACAACTGGCGCGCTTGACAGTATTTTTGTTGCAAACATTACCAAACCAGGAACGGCTAATTGGCATATTGTTGAACAGCAATTGAACATTCCATTGGAACAGGGCGCAACCTATTCGGTCAGTTTCGAAGCTTGGGCCGATAAAGCCAATACGATGGATGTATTTCTTTCAAAAAATTCAGGCAATTACGATACCTTTTATTCAACGACTAAAAATATTACTACTACAAAACAGACCTTCAGTTGGATCCAGAAAATGTCGAAGCCAAGCGATGCCAATTGCCGGTTTGGGTTTGGATTCGGACAGTTTACAGGCAAGGTGCATATCGATAATGTAAGCATTTTAAAATCAGTGGCCACCAAAGCTGAAACACAAATTGAATCCAGGACAGGCATGGAGGTGTTTCCGAATCCCGTTTCCGGAGAGTTGAAAATTGTAAGTAAGTTAGGTGCAAATACGATCGCAACCATCAAACTCGTTAATCTCCAGGGGCAAATTATAGCCACACTCGGAGAGAAACAATTAGTGAGTCCTGGACAAACACTTAATTTCACGTTGAATAATTCGAAGATTTCAAAAGGAGTTTATCTGCTCACAATTTCATCTCCTGAACAGACAACAACTCAAAAAGTGATTGTAAATTAATACGGTAGAATTCGTTATAAATAATCCTAACCCAAAATCAAAAACATGAACCAAAAAATCAATTTTTTATTTAGTATGCTTTTTTGCATTCTTATAGTATCAAATGTTTCAGCTCAGACTCCTTATCAGGCGACCTGGGAATCGCTCGATTCTCACAAAATGCCTGCCTGGTACGACGATGCCAAGATTGGCCTGAGTATGCACTGGGGAGTTTATTCGGTACCTGCCTGGGCTCCGCGTGACAAAGGAATTTCGTATGCCGAGTGGTATGGAATGCGGATGACCGAAAAAGATAATCCAACCTATACCTACCATCGGACCAATTATGGCAATGCCACTTACGACGATTTTATTCCCAAATGGAAAGCCGAAAACTACAAACCGGAAGATTGGGCAAAATTTGCTAAAAAGATGGGTGCCAAATATATGTTCATTACTTCGAAACATCACGATGGGTTCTGTCTTTGGCCTACGAAATACACCGACCGGAATGCGATGAAAATGGGGCCGAAGAAAGACATCCTTGGCGAATATTTTGCTGCTGCCCGCAAAGAAGGTCTGAAAGTTGGCTTGTATTATTCTCTTTACGAATGGTTTAATCCACTGTATACCGGGAAAGATATTCCGTATGCCGGATTGAAAAAAGCAAACAACTATGTGGATGATGTTATGATTCAGGAGATTAAGGAACTGATCGATCTCTATCACCCCGATTTCTTCTATTTCGATGGAGAATGGGATCACCCGGTTGAATTCTGGAAGATGAAAGAAGTGGTCGCTTATTATTACAACGAGGCTGCAAAACTCAATCAGGAGGTTTTTGTAAACGATCGTTTTGGTGCCGAAGAACGTGGCAAACACGGCGATTTGTATAATGTCGAATATGATTTTGAAAAGGGGAATACCGGTAATTTAACCCACAAATGGTCGTTCTGGCAGGGAATCGCCAAAACTTTCGGATACAACGCTGATACTGATCTGGAAGATTGTCTGAGCCCAAAGCAGTTCATCGACAAAACCATCGATGGTGTTGCGCGAAATGGAAATTTTGATATCAACGTTGGACCTACATCCGCTGGCATTATCCCTGAATACGAACAATATCCGCTCCTGAAACTGGGTGAATGGCTGACAACCAACGGCGAAGCTATTTATGGAAGCCGTCCTTGGACAACACAGGTTGAAGGTGATGCTCGTTTTACCTCAAAAGGCGAATTCGTTTATGCCACATTCCTGAAATGGCAGGGCGAAGAGTTCAAGCTGAAGTCGGTCAAACCGGTGGAAGGTTCAAAAATTACCATGCTGGGCGTTCCCGGAAATCTGGACTGGAAATGGGATGCAACCAATGGATTGAGCATTAAATATCCACGCGATAAAGCACGCCCAACTGCATGTAGTTATGCATGGTCATTTAAAATTCAGGTGAAATAAATCAGAAAAAGGGAATGAGGAAAAGGGAATATGGAGTGAATTTTTCCCTTTTCCTCTGTAACGACACTACTTGTAAAGTAAAAGGATTCCTGCTTTAATTCAGCAAAATAACTTTTTTGAAGATGGATGCCGTCTGGCTTTTGAAACAAACCATATAAACACCTGGCTTACAGCCTTTCCCGAAATTGAATGGATACATTCCTGCCTCCAGCTCACCATTCTCAAGGATTCTGATCAGTTTTCCATCGGGCGAATGAACCGTTAGGATTACTTTTTCTTTTTGTGGAACAACTAGTGATATCTGAATTTCACCGCTGCCCGGATTGGGAAAAACATTCATTGCGAATTTTTGAACCGGAGGATTGGCAGACGAGGTTGGATTTCCGGAAACTACCACAAACTGGGGAGTTTCGGTCAGATTCAGTTCCAGATTCCGGGTTGGATTGGAAAATCGGAGGGTATCACCGTCCTGATCTTTATCTTTCGGAAGAATCGAATAGGCATAGTTGGGTTGATAATCCATCTTGAGTTGGTAAGCGATCTTCGTACCATCATCAGTATTTGAAGCTGTTTTTCGCGTCCAGAGCACAAAAATATGTTCTGAATTTTCAGGATTGGCAAACTCGTAACCATAAACTTCGTTGATCCCCGAAGACTCTTTGTAAGCAATTACTTTCACAAATTCAGTTTTACCCAGCACGTTCTGCATGGTAGATAAAAAATACCACGAAGTTTTCTTCACATATTTGGTGCTTCGATCTGAAAGAAGTCCACTGCTTGCATACTGAAGCGAATTTTTACTATCGGTATCAGTGTCCATAAAAAGGAATGACTTTTCGAATCCCATTTTGAGCAAAACCAGAAACGAGCGCATCAGGTAGTTGGCTTGCTGCAACGGAGGAGCGTATGTGTATGAATGTTTATTGTCGGGAGCGAGGTAGGTGTCCCAGCCAAATTCGGTCATCCAGACTGGCGTATTGGGCAGCACCCGGTTTTTCCATTTGAAAAACTTTTGGTGCGATGCCTCGAAGCCATATTTTTCATTTTCAGGAGAAAACCCGTTTTTAAAATCAGAACAATAATAATGCAGATTCAGAACATCAAACGGAATGCGACCTGATGAAGCAGCCAACACTCTGTTAAGATAAAGTGTGTCAGGAAAATTGTTCAAGGTAGCTAAACCAGCCATTACATGAATAGCATCCGGATCGACTGATTTGATTCCAAGCAGCGGATGGTTGGCATCCGGTTGAATTCCATAACTATCGTGAGCAGCGTTGCAATACTTCGCATAATTGGCTGCAGTCCACAATGGCGATTTCCAGGTATAATTAGGTTCATTGTCGTCTTCGTAATATTTAATAAAATTGAGCCCGGTGGCTTTGTCAGCGGTTTCAATAAGCGAAGCATCTATTTTTTTTGAGCCGTACCGCGCTACCAGTTGCCCGATAAACTCGAGCCTTTCAATATAATCAGAAACATTGGCGCCAGTACCGGTATTGATTGGAAGCGGCGAAGGTCCGGCCCATTCCGGTTTTCCGAGCACATCAATCAAAACACTCATGCCCAGGGCACGGCAGGCCTTCATGTAGTCGGTGTGTTCGGGCCAGGTATAGCCTTGCGGATACGAAGTAATGTTGTCCCATTTATAATAATTGTTGGCCGCTTCGTATTGCGACCAATCGTGATATTCGCGGATCCATTTTACACATTTCGACAAATCGGTGAGGTATTTATTATCATAGGCAGCAACATTCGAATTAACACCCATGTATTCGGACATGGTTATCCGGGGTGTATTTTGGGCCTGAAGACAATTCAGAAAAAAGAAAAAGGAAATCAGAAACCAGATGACTTTCATGTTCAGATTTGGTTGTTATAATGAAACAAAGATAGAATTTATTGGTGGCTTAAAGAGCAACGTCAGTCGCGAAGTTTACTGTAAATTCAGCCAATAAAGACTTCAGCTATATGCAGATTTATTTGATAACCGTAATTTGACGATTGCATCCTTCAGTCAAATTTCTACCTTTAAGGCAAACTAATTAAACGATCGATCATGCCGCTACTCATTGTTGGAATTGGAATTCTGATTCTCCTGGTTCTCATCAGCAAATTCAAACTGAATGCCTTCTTTGCACTGCTGATCACGTCCTTTGCCGTTGGCTTGCTTAGCAGCATGAATCTGATGGATATTCTGGATTCTATCCTGAAAGGAATTGGCGATACCATGGGCAAAATCGTATTGATTCTGGCATTTGGCGCCATGTTGGGTAAAATTCTTGAAGAGAGCGGTGCTGCCCAAACCATCACCTTCAGGATGATCGACCTGATGGGACTGAAAAACATCCAGTATGCGCTGCTAATTACAGGATTTCTGGTTGGTCTGCCTATGATGTACAATGCCAGTTTTCTGGTGCTGGTTCCGCTGATTTTTACCTTTGCCTATACCACCAAAATGCCCACGATCTGGCTGGCGGTTCCACTATGTTCAGCCCTGTCGGTGGCGCATTGCTTTTTACCGCCACATCCGGCTCCAACCTATATTTCGTTCATTTATGAGGCCAATGTCAACAAGGTGTTGCTTTACGGACTGATCCCCATGGTTCCGGCCTGTCTGACCGGAGGAATCTGGCTAACCCGGTTCTTCAAAAAGATTGATGTCATGCCACCAAAAGAACTCTTTCAGGAACATCATTTCGAAAAAAATGAGCTTCCAGGACTGGGAATCAGTATTCTTGCTGCAGTTACACCAATCGTTTTAATGTTGATCGGCGCATTGATCGACCTGTCGTTTGGGCCGCCACCGGCAAAATCGGAATTAACAAGACTCGGAATCGAAAACCTGACCGGTTTTTATCAGCATATTTTTACCGGAAAAGGATTCAGTCCTCAATCAGTAAAGATCTGTTCAGGAATCTTGACATTCTTGAAGTTCCTGAGCGATGCTAACATTGCACTTTTTGTTGCTGTGATTGTGGCGATTTTAACCCTCAGTTTACGAAACGGGAAAACCATGGAAGATGCAATGAAAAGTTCGGCCCGATCGATTGGCGCCATTTCAATGATCATGCTGATTATTGCCGCCGGCGGCGCTTTTTCCCAGGTTTTGAAAGACAGTCACGTCATCGAATACATTCGTTCCATTTCCGATTCGCTGGAAATGAACCCACTGCTGATGGCTTTCCTGGTTGCTTCTATTTTCAGGCTGGCTGTGGGTTCAGCAACAGTGGCTACACTGACCACCGCGCCGATCATGCTGCCTATCGCCCAGCATTCCGGAACTTCGCCTGAATTAATGGTACTGGCCACCGGCGCCGGAAGCGTGATGTGGTCGCACTTCAACGATACCGGATTCTGGATGTTCAAGGAATACTTTGGCCTTAGCGTGAAGCAAACATTTCAAACGTGGACCGTCATGGAATCGACTATCGGGATAGTCGGTATTCTTACGGTACTACTCATGAGTGCATTTATTTAGCCCAAAGGATAACCTTCAATGATCTACCTTACTTCCAGAATAATCTCATCCAGCGCCCGTTTCGGAACATGGTGAACCTGGTTTTCGTCGCGCCAGTACTTCACATCGCCATCTTTCATCTCTTCAAGAACCACGGTCTCTTTTGGTTTTCCAAGCGCCAAAACATACAAAATCTCGTATTGCTCCGACAGATTCAGTATTTCGCGAAGGTGATTGCGGTTAACCGAATGAACGATACACCCGCCATACCCGGCTTCGGCAGCACCAAGCAGGATGCTTTGAATGGCAATTCCATCGTCGCAAAAATAATTGACCGAGATCAGCGTATCGTGGAGCAAAATGATGTAAGCAGCTGGCTGTTCTCCTTCTTCCGGACCTTTCCATGTGGTGAGATAGCCAGCCCAGGCGAGCTGCCCGAAGACTTTGGAATTCAGGGATTCGTCAACACTCAAAATGTATTTCAGCGATTGTGAATTGCGCGCTGATGCCGAATTGCGGGCTAAATCAACCCAATCGCGTAATTGCACAACACTGATTTTCTCATTTTGGTAAAATCGACGATAACTACGGTTTTTAAGGATAAGGTCTTTAAGCATGGATTCAGATATTATGGTTGAGTCATTCTTCTAAAAAGAAAAATGATTTCTTTATTTCTTTTTTCTTGTAAAACACTAAATCTAAGTAAATGATTAAATTCTTGTCTTCTTTCCTTTCTAAAATCATTTCGAATTATATTACAAACTGATGATATATTTTGAGATATTGTATTTCTATATCTATCAATCTTATTGGAAATTTCTTTTGCTAATTCATTCACATTAATCTCAAACTTATCATGTACTTTACTTAGTTCCAGTAGCCGTTTTATAACAAAACCACGCCTTGATTCACTTCCAGAAATAGGTGAATTGAGTGATTTTTCTTTTATCTTGATTGTATTTACTATATTAAAATCATCCGTTTCAGTTTGAAATGGTGAAACGGTACTACTACTAATGATTGATATAAAATAATCAGTAAAATGGAATAATAACCGATCTAATTCCCAACCTGTTAGTCCAGCTTCATGAGCAATATCCAACATATCCCTCTCAGCTTTAGCATAATCTACTATTGAGATTTCTAATAGTTCATATATTCTTTGTAATCGACTATCAATCGCAATAGATTCATAAAAATCTGAATCATAAAGATCCATCCATATGTTTCGTGCATATTTTTCACCTATCCCACTGAACTGACGGAAAAAGTCTAATTTCTCAGATTTTTCATGTAATGCCCTTTTTTGTTCTAACACAGCTTCAATGCCACCAATTTTTTCAATTTTTTCAATATTCTCAACTAACCATTTTGCCTTAGTTTCTGAAATACGAACATTTGCTTTGGAAAGAACTATGTTTATGTGAGTAAATCTTTCTGATTTTTCCATAGCTTTTAGACTCTTCCATCCCAGCTTTCGGTAATTCTCCTCATTAAGCATTAACGATTTATATCCTCTATTATTCAGCATTCCTGACATACTTTGGAGTAGCATGTACCAAACCACATCATCCTGAGTTGAGAGGATTGCCCCAATTCCCTGCAAACATTCGAGTTTTACCTTCATGTGAAGCGGCACATTACGAAGTGCCTCAATGAAATTTTCGTGTTTTGATTTCATATTCATCTTGATATCAATACCAAATGATAAATTTCCTGATTTGTGAATAAGTGGCATTATTCCAGATCAGAAGCATTTATCAATCCTTCTGATTTCACATGACTCGAACCATAATATGCTTCGGGAAGACCTTTCAGAATCCGAAATGAGATATTCTGGTCGAAAAGGAGTTTCATACGGCGACTTGATAAATGCTACGTTCCCTGTCGGCAGCAAAACTTAATGCAGCAAGGATGTCATCAGCCTGGAGTTCAGGATATTCTTCGATGATTTCATTATTTGACATTCCGGAAGCTAATAAAGAAAGAATATCATAAACAGTGATTCTCATCCCCCGAATGCAAGGTTTCCCGCCTCTTTTCCCAGCTTCAATCGTGATTATTTTTCGATAATCTATCATACCGGATTTTTAAACTGTTAGAGTAAGTAAAACTAATCAATTAAGAATCATTTTACAAGAGTTGTAAAAATCAGCATGATCAGTTTAAACTGAAATTTTTCAATTACTTTTCATTCGAAAACGAATACGGAAAATCTCCTTCATTAATTTCTCTCTTCAGGTTAGGCTTTGCACTCATCCTGAAATCAATCACCGCACCTTTCTTCATTTCTGAATGGCTCAGCCAGTTTTTGTTGTATTCCTGTCCGTTGAACGTCATCGATTGAATGTATTTGTTGTCAGCGCTGTTTTCAGGAGCTTTGATTACGACTTCCTTTCCGTTTTCAAGTTTCAGTGTGATCTTTTTGAATAACGGTGCTCCCAGAACATACTGATCGCTTCCCGGAGTTACAGGGTAAAATCCCATAGCCGAAAATACATACCAGGCCGAGGTTTGTCCGTTATCTTCGTCGCCGCAATAGCCATCCGGAGTTGGAAGGTACATCCGGTTCATCACCTCACGTACCCATTTCTGCGCTTTCCAGGGTTGGCCAGCGTAATTGTAAAGGTAAATCATGTGCTGGATAGGTTGGTTGCCATGCGCGTAATTGCCCATATTCGCGATCTGCATTTCACGGATCTCATGAATGGTAAATCCATAATACGAATCGTCGAAAACGGGTGGAACCACGAAAACTGAATCGAGCATGTGAGCAAACTCCTTTTTGCCGCCCATCAGATCAACCAATCCCTGTATATCGTGGAAGACACACCATGTATAATGCCAGCTGTTTCCTTCGGTAAAGGCATCGCCCCATTTAAATGGGTTGAAAGGTTTCTGAAAAGTACCATCCAGGTTTTTTCCGCGCATCAGCTTGGTTTCCTGATCGAAAACATTCCGGTAATTCTGGCAGCGTTTGGCAAACAAATCAATCTCCTCATGAGGGCGTTTCAGCTCTTTAGCCAGTTTCCAGATGGTCCAGTCAGCGAAAGCGTACTCGAGTGTGCGTGCGGTATTTTCCTTGATTTTCACATCGTATGGAATATAGCCCAGCTTGTTATAATATTCAAAACCTTTTCGGCCAACTGAGGTCATCGGACCTTCGGTTTTTGTATTTTTCAGGACTGCTTCATAAAGCGTGTTGATGTCGTATCCGCGTGCGCCATTCAGATAAGCATCGGCAATAATGGTGGCCGAGTTGGAACCGATCATGCAGTCACGATGCCCGGGGCTGGCCCATTCCGGAAGGAATCCGCTTTCTTTATACGTATTCACCAATCCTTCCTGAATTTGGGCGTTCAACGATGGAAATACGAGGTTGAAAAACGGAAAGACTGCCCGGAACGTGTCCCAGAAACCATTGTCGGTAAACATCGCTCCTGGCAGAACCTGACCATTGTATGGACTGTAATGAACCATTTTTCCATCCTTGTCAAATTCGAAAAACTTACGTGGAAACAACATCGTCCGGTACATACACGAATAGAATGTGCGGGTTTGATCGGTAGTTCCGCCTTCGACAGCAATGCGCGAAAGTTCTTTGTTCCATATGTCTTTTCCTTTCAGGCAAACCTGGTCAAAATTATCATTGCCCAATTCTTTCAGGTTCAGTTCGGCTTGATCGAAACTGATGAAGGAGGAAGCGACCTGAACATGAATCTGCTCGCCTTTTCTGGTTTTAAATCGAAGTGCGGCTCCGACATGGTTTGCTTTTAACTCAGAGATCCCTGCAATTACTGAAGAATCGCTCCAGACGGAACTTTCAGCAAACGGATTGTCAAATTTCAGTACGAAATAGTTTTTAAAATTTGCCGGAACACCGCCACTGTTGCGGGTGGTGTAACCAATCACTTTTTTTTCTGAAGGGATGATTTTGATGTAGGAACCTTTATCGAAAGCATCAATAATTACCCACGATTTCTCATTTTCAGGAAAGGTAAACCGGAACATGGCTGCCCGTTCAGTCGGTGTGATTTCGGTGGTCACATCGTAGTCAGCCAGATAAACACTGTAATAATACGGTTTCACGGTTTCAGCTTTGTGTGAAAACCAGCTGGCTCTTGCATTTCCTGAAATTTTCAACTCTCCGGTCATCGGGAATAGCGAAAACTGTCCGTAATCGTTGATCCACGGGCTTGGCTGATGGGTTTGTTTGAATCCCTGAATATGGGTTGCATCGTAAGCATATACCCATCCATCGCCCATTTTTGCGGTTTGCGGAGTCCAGAAATTCATCCCCCAAGGCATGGCAATGGCCGGATAGGTATTTCCGTTCGAAAGTGAAAAATTGGAATCGGAGCCCATCAGCGGATTGACGTAATCGACCGGATATGTATTTTGAGCAAAAGAATTAGTAACAAAATTGAAAAGCAAAAGAAGAAGGAAAATGAAAAGCGTAAAGGATTTCATAGGTTCGATTTTGTTAGTTCGTTTTACTGATAAGAAATTCCAGGTGATTTTAATTTATTGGCTTTCCCTGCCAACCGGGAAGTTCATCCAAAGTTACCACGTTCGGAGCTTTGTATAGCTCTTTAATCTGTGGTAGGGTGTTATTCTTTACGGTCAGTTCTGCCCAACTCATAAAAAATGTCCATTTGGGCTGCCCGAGTAATTCTGCTGAAGTTGGCAGTAACTGGCACTCTCCGATTGCAATGGGTTTTCCGCCGGCAACCTTTAAACAGGCATTGTATTTTGACAGAGTATAGCCGGTTCCGTCACTGCTATACATGTCCATTGCCAGAAGATCCCAATATTCACTCCCCGGATTATAATCGATCAAATCTGCTTCTAAGGTTTTAAAATCCTGAATATCCCAAATCCAGATGAGGTTCGTTAATCCTTTGGTGTATTTCAGGTAATCATGTGTAATCTGGTACAATTTGGCAGTTCCATCGACTCCTTTCCGGCCTGCCCACCAGAAGACCGGCTGATTCATTTCATGAAACGGACGAAAAAAAACTTCCACGCCTTTTTCTTTGAGATACTGCATGTACATTGCAATTTCGTCCAATCGTTTTTTCCAGGTGATATTCAACTCACCGCCTTCAGTGATTAATGAAGTCCATTCAGCATCGTTCAAATGATCTAAAACTCCTGTTTCGTTCCATGCGCAGGGTTCCGAATGAACCGGTGAACAGGTATGCCACATGATATTCACCAAAGAACCTTTCTTCCAGGATTTTTCTGCCTGGTAAATCATGTCCCAGCGCGCTTTTATATCTTCAGGCAAAAACAAGAAATCTCCACTCCAAAGGCCAGGTGTTTTTCCGCTTTTAATCGTAATTGAGTCTGTCCAGAGACTGGGAATTGAATTTGGTTCCCGGTTATGGATTCCAGCCACAGTTTTTGAGCCTGATATGCTGTATAAATAATTCAGTGATTTGAAATTTGTCTGACCGGGACTTTCCGAATATAGAAACAGGAACAACACTGGAAGAGTGCAAAACCTGACCATTTTTATGATTTTCATTTTACCTGGGTTAAATTCAAATTTACTTTTATTGAATTCCTATTTGGCAGTAATAACCAATTGCATCCCTTCCAACCCTGCCGATTCGGCTTTCAGTTTAATTTCGCCTGAAGTTCCGGTTGGCCTCAGAATCACCAGGCAGCGGCCGTTAAAACTGTTTACCTGTGGCGTGTGGAAGCTTTTCATATCGGTTGGATTTCCATTCTCGACAGCAGCCATTTCGCCGACACCTTCAACGGCAAATTGAACAGGCAAACTGGCATCAGGAACGAGATTCCCTGCTTCGTCAGTTATTTCAATGCTGACATACGAAAGGTCGTTCCGACTGGCTTTCAGTTCTGAACGATCAGCAGTTAAACGTATCTTTGATGGTTTGCCAGTTGTTTTCAGAATTTTGGTTCCCATTTCCTTGCCATCTTTCAGGGCAATTGCTTTCAATTCCCCCGATTCGTAAGGCACTTCAAACGTGGCAGTAAGCTTGGTTTCTACAGATACCGGTTTCGTTCCAATCACTTTGCCGTTCAGTTCGAGCCTCACTTCAGGATAATTCGAATACACATTCACCTGCAATTTTTGCCCTTCGTTGCCCGGCCAGTTCCAGCTTTGCTGTTCATCGGGCCATCCCCACAAACTTACCACTTCTTTCATTCCTGATGAGACGGGCTTGTGAACAGCCATTTCGAGATTACTGTTTTTCCATACCACATCGCGGAAATAGGATTGTGGTTTCTTGAAGCCGCAGATGTCGATATCGCCGCAATAGGCATTGTACCAGGGCCAGCCCGGTGAAAATTGCGGTTTGTCGTTAGGAGAAGTGATCAGGGCATTTCCGATTCCTGCCTCGCCCAGGTAGTCCATGGCGGTCCATACGAAATCGCCCAAAACATAAGGATTTTTCTCCACCATTTGCCAATTTTCGAAAGCTTCTTTGGGCCACGATTCAGTTCCAATCATCATCCATTTCGGAAATTTCTGATGATCGACTTCATAACGCTTCCATTCGTAATTGTAGCCACAAACATCGAGCAGTGAAAAAGCCGGATAGGTGTCTTCCCACGCTCTACCCTTTTTATCCCAAAAAGCACAGATGGCCTCGGTTATAGGCCGCGTTTGATCGATGTTTTTGATGATCTCGCTCAAATTTTTTGTAATTGCTAAACCCGAAGAATCGGCTCTTTCCGGAATTTCGTTGCCAATGCTCCAAAGGATTACCGATGGATGATTGCGGTCGCGAAGAACCATTGCTTCCAGATCTTCCTGATGAAACTGGAAGAAATAATTGCTGTAATCGTCTGGATTTTTTGGTTTTAACCATTGGTCAAATGCCTCATCAATCACCAGCACACCCAGCCTGTCGCAGGCATCCAGAAACTGGTGCGATGGTGGATTGTGACTGGTACGGATGGCATTGAAGCCGAATTTTTTCATCAGTTCAACGCGGCGTTCCTCGGCACGGTCGATGGTGGCCGAACCCAGCGGCCCGTTGTCGTGGTGCATGCAGCCGCCTTTCAAAAGTACCCGTTCGCCATTCAGCAAAAAGCCTTTTTCGGCGCTGAATTCAATCGAACGAATCCCGAAAGTGGTGGTTTTCTGATCGATAATGATTCCTTTATACTTGATTTCACTTACTGCTTTGTACAATTTGGGAGAATCGACCGACCATCGTTCCGGAGTTTTTACTTCAATAGACTGTTCCGCTTCGGCTATTTTGCCCGAGATTGTTTTTAAACTTGATTCTGTTTCACCTACGGACTGCCCTTCCGGAGAAATGATCCGGGTAGAGACACTTACTTCAACATCTCCGGAAGTTCGGTTGTCAACCGAAGTCGCAACTTTTACCATCGCTTTTTCGGCTGAAACTTCAGGAGTGGTGATGAAAGTTCCCCAAACCGGAATGCTCACCAAATCGGTTACCTTTAACGTCACATGCCGGTAAATTCCTGATCCACTGTACCATCGACTGTTTTTTCCGGGATTGATAGCTACTATTGCCAAAGTGTTTTTTTTGCCCACCGGTTTCAGATACGGCGTCAGATTGCAGGTGAACGGGGTGTATCCATACGAATGATATCCGACATGTTGCCCGTTAATCCAGACATTCGACTCCATATAAACTCCATCGAAACAGATTTGAACGATTTTGTCTTTGAATGATTTTTCGGTGGTAAATGTTTTCCGATACCAGCCTATGCCGCCCACGACATTCCCGGTCGAGCCTTTTCCTTCGCTTTCTTCGGAGAAAGGACCGATTTGTTTCTTACCTTCAACAAACGGCACATCCTCGATACTCCAATCGTGCGGTAAATCAACAGACCTCCAACCCGAATCGTCGAAAACAGCCGAATCAGCATGGCGGGCTTCACCTAATTTAAACTTCCACCCGGCATCGAAATTCACCTCACGCTGGGTGAAATCAGGTTTGGAACTGCTGCACGAGACAAATAATACGAAGGAAAACAGAATCAAAAAACCTGCATAGAACTTGCTGGTATTCTGAAGGAAACAGATGGGGATGATTGATTTTTTCATTGTAACATTCTGGTTTGAAGTTTTCTTTTTGGACCGGGCTCAGACAAGTCCATTGACTCTTATATTTATTTTACCTGAAGATTTATTTCAGCAGATTTTTTCTTAGATTCAATATGCAAAAGATAAGTTCCCGGTTGAAGCGATTTTGTATTTTTCAACTCGTATATCCCATTGGTTGAGGCATGAAGCTTTTGCTGTGCAACTGCTTTTCCGGAGATGTCAAAAACGCTTACCAAAATTTCATCACCCTTCAACAATCCATTTAGCCTAAGATTAAGGCTGCGACCTTTCTCTAATGGGTTTGGATAAACTTTGATTTCTTCGAAAGCAGGATCGTTTTCAATTTGGATTGATTCAGTCGGTTGCGACCAATTCAGGTTATCGCGATTGGCAACATAGGGATCGGAGAGCGCCTCCTTCACATACTTATTGGATGAAAGTCCCCACTTGTCGTTCCAGCACACGAAGAAACAGGCGTCAGGGAAGTTGGTTTTCAGACCGTTAATAAATAACCTGTAATCATAAGTACCTGACGGACTGGATGCATTTTCAGGTCCGAATTCCGTGAATCCGAATGGTTTGCCTAATTTGACCAAGGAAGAATATCCACTGATCCCTGAAGTTGTAATGTTGCTCGTGTATGCGTCAAGACCGGTAATGTCAGCATAGGCATCGCCCGGATAGTAGCTGGCAGCATTTGAACCCATATTCGGACCATACACCCAGATGAGGTTATTGAGTTTTTTCGTAATTGTGAAGTAATCGAACATCTGTTTCCATATTTGAATAAACAATGAAGGCGTTTTTCCTCCCCACCAGAACCATGCTCCGTTCATTTCGTGAAACGGACGAAAAAGCACCACTATGCCATTATCCTGTAACTGGCTGAGCCCGGCGGCAATGATGTCCATTTCTTTGAACCAGCGCGTATAAGTATCAGTACCCGGAATCAGCAATTGATTGAGGTCAACTCCGGTATCCCTGAGCCCGGCGCCATTGGGGTTTGCAGGATTGGTCATGTGCACCTGAAGCGTCACCAGTGAACCCGCTTTCCAGGCTTTTATCAGGTCCGGATTGGTCAAATTATATTTAATCTGCTGGCCATTCGACCAATCGACATAATCAGAACCTACAATCCCCACCCATTTTCCGGTAGTATTAAAAATACTGGTAGCCACTCCATAATTATTCGTTCCACCGCTGTACCCAATGAATTGTCCGGAGAAGAGGCGATGGTCTGTGCGGTCTTTAAGCGATGCAAAGTAATTCAGGATTAATCTGACATTGCTGTTGGCATTTGGATTTACCGGATCTAACGCAAACAGATTTGCACTGAGCAACAGGCAAAAACTGAGAAACAATATTTTGAACGATAGTTTTTTCATTTTTCAGGAACTTTAAAAAAGGTCATTTCCTTTATTTCTTTCACATTTTTCGGCAATTCAACTTCACTTTCAGGAATTTTAATCTTTGGATCGGTCAAAATGGCCTTTGTATCTTCCGGAAAAGCAAGTGGTACCTTTCGGTCGGTCGACCAGGCTTGATTATGGGAAAATGTCGCTCCGGAATACCTTCCATTGACAAATGAAACAGAATGGCCGGTGATCACGAAAACATTGTTCCGGAAGTCGAATCCCGGATAACTGCCCGGCTCGAAACTCACTGCATGGCCATAACAATTGACCACTGTATTTTCATACACCTGACAATTCGATATTGTTTCAGACGAACCTTCTGAAATCCACATCAGAAAACCTGCCTGGCCGTTTTTCCGGCCATCGTTATAGCTGATGTTTTTCCGGATGATGTTGTTTTTCCACACCGAAGCGCCGTAATACTGGAAAAGTCCGTAACCGGCTCCTTCATTGTTGGCCGATAAGTTATTCTGCATTACTGAGTTGGTCATTCCGCCGTCGAAATCAAACCCTCCGCCATCTTTACCTTTCTCTGAGGTGTGGTTATCATGCGAATAGCAATTTTGAACAGTGATGCTGTCACTTTGGTAAGCCCAGATTCCAACCGGGCCGTTTCCTTCGCGCGGCATGTCCCAGCCGTTGTTCATGGCCTCGCAGTATTCAATGGTTCCATGGGTTACACCACCAATCAGGATTCCGTTTCCGGAGTGATTGTTTTTTACTTCCGGACAACCCGGATTATTATCAGCCACACAATTGGCGATATATAAATTTCGGAAAGTCTTTCCTCCGGAACCTTCCAGACCACCTGCATCCTGTCCGTCAGATTCGACATTGATACCTGAAAATCCATTGTTGTGGGCATAGACATTGGTGATCCGGAGATTTTTGCCACCAACAACCTTTACCCCCGACGATAAAAATCCGCTCGCTTCCATGCTGTCGATGGTGCAATTCTGAACACGACGAAATTCTGTCCCGCTGCCTGTATTGCCTGTCAGTCGTCCAATTCCGGTAAGCGTAAGGTTTTTTACCTGAAGCCACGAACAACTGTCGGCTAAAATTGAATTTCCGGTTCCTCCATTTAAAATGGCGCGACCCGTTCCATACGATCCAATGGTGACGGGTTGCTCTTTAGTTCCGGTTAATGCTTTCATCCGGAGAGTTCCGGCAAACGTTTGACTTCCGGCGAAAAGTACCGAATTACCTTTCAGGAGATGAAGCAAATTGACTTTTTCAATGGTTTTAAACGGTTTTTTCAAAGTACCGGGATTGGTATCATTACCCAATTGTGCATTGACATAAAAATGTGTGGGTGCTGGAGAGCAACCGAACATCAGAAGCGCAAGCCAAAAAAGTATCTGACCGATGGGTTTTGAAAATTTCATAATGGGTGCAGCGTTATTTGATGAATTTTTGTTCTTTCAGGAAATCAGTCATTCGCTGCAAGGTAGGCAAAAAATTAGGATTGCTCACCGGCCAGTCACATGAATGACCGGCATCTTTTACCGGGATCAGTTCGCACACATTTCCGGCATCTTTCATCAGGCGGGTAAATTTTTCAGCATACAGAAAAGGGGTTGAATTGTCTTTAGTCCCGTTTGATAAAATGGTGGGAGGCCAGCCTTTTTTTATATGAAGAATCGGCGAAAATTCGGGATGGGCATCGAAGAATTCTTTACCGAAACCTTCGCCAAGCACCGGATTGTGCAACACAAGCGCATTGGGTTTTGAACTGATTTTCAGATCTTCGCCTGGAGTATCGCCACCATCCAAAAAGGTACAGGCCGCCAGGTGACCACCGGCAGATCCTCCGGCGGCAATAATCCGGGTAGGATCGATGCCCAGTTCTTTGGCATGTGCCCGAACATACCGAATGGCCGATTTGGCATCCTGAATACATTCGATTGGAGTAGTTCCGTGCCTCGACTTGACACGGTAATCGGCTTCAATGCCAATGATTCCGTGATCGCGAAACCAGGCGGGATTGGGGATTTGACCATATACATCGCCGTTAACCCATCCGCCTCCGGTGAAATAGACAATTGCCGGCACCGCTATTTCGGATTTCCCAATGGGACGCAGCAAATAGAGGTACATGTCCTCCTGAAGTGTTTTTTTATAAAGAATTTTTTCAGCCAAAGCGACCAGATTCCTTCCGGAGAGTTTGTAGCTTTCCTTTACTTTTTCAAGTGAAGTCACCGAATCTTGTTTTTCGGCAAAGTAGTCAGTTCTGGCCTGAATTGTCCCTGAAGATAGAATCAGGAGGAAAAAAAGGATGGTGTGTTTCATGTTTGAAATTCTACTTTAGTCCCTGAATCGTTGCCCGTTTTGTCTTGGTTTTAAAGTGAACGAAAGCTTCTGCTGCTTTTACGCCGGCTTCCAAACCTCTGAAATCTTCCATGGCCTTAAAATCTGTATCATAAATTTTCTCAGGACCCTGCGATTGGTGCGCAAACATGGCCGCCTTTTTTCTATCCCGAACGTCAGTAATGTCGACATAGTCCGTTGGGGTAAATCCCACCGTTTCACTCCCCGTATCTACTTCGTAGTAATAAAGGTCAAATTTTTGTTCCGATTTTATCCAGGCGGTATAAGTTAAACAGGCAGTTACCTGGTGATCCATGTGAGAGTCGAGCGGCCATTGGGTGAAAACAAGATCCGGATTAACTGATAAAATCAGGTTGGTCATTTCTTCTACCCTTTTTTTGTTTAATTCGGTATGATCATCAATCTGACTTGCAAACAACGCTTTTGCATTTAAAATTTTGCAACTGGCTTCTGCTTCCTTCGTGCGAATTTTAGCAGCCTGATCGAATGACAAGGTCGGATCTCCGGCCCAGGCTTCTCCCCTTGTAAGATATAAAAAGCTCACCTGATGACCTTCATCGCTATATCTGGCCATTGTTCCGCCGCATCCGAATTCAGGATCGCCTGGATGGGCACCAATGCAAAGAATGTTGAGTTTTTTTTCTTCCGGTGCAGAAGTAGTAAGGTTCGACGTCTCACTTGCGGACCCATTTAAAGGTGAAAGTGACAATCCACCCAGCGCCAAAGTGCTAAATTTAAGAAAATTCCGTCTGTTTGATTCAGCCTTGTTCATAGAATGAAAATTAGTTGGATAGAGATTCTATCACTTTTTAAATGGTGGAATCTTTTGATGTTTTATTTGTCCTACTCGGTTGCGCAGAAATGTGATTCAATTTTTCGATCAATATTTTTGGTCGGCGCCAAATCATTTTGATCGTTTTGACCCCGGCTTAAAGGCCGGGGCTACCAATATGCCGTCCAGACGGGACTTTAAAGCTTAAAATTCGAAAGAACGCCATCAACTTTAGGCACTTCCAACTTCTTTTACCATTTGTCGGTCCGGAAAGGAGCCAATGGCAAGCCTTCTGAGCTGAAGACATCGGGCATGGTGGTGTTATCAAAACAGAAGCGAACCGCAACCGGTGTTTTTACCAGTTTTGAAGATAGGAGGATCGTGTTTCCATCCATTTTTGCCGTGGCGGGAACAAACTTCTGATCATCACCAGCAATCAGGAATTCAGCAGGAGCTTTTCCGGTACATTTCAGTCCGGTTAAGATATTGTTGAAGGTGACACGAACTTTGCCTTTTTCAACCTGCATCGATTGAAACGAAGGAGACTTCCACGCGCCAACGTTCTGTTTGTAGGTTTCGGTCAGGGCATAGTTGGCCAGACGTTTGCCAACGTTCATTTTGTCTTTTGGATGGATATCCTTGATGTTATCAACCAAATCTGTAATCACTACCATTCCGGTAGTGGGCACAGTTTTGGCTACGATTTCCTGCTGTTCCCGAATGTACTGTGAAGTTCCCTTTTCGCCATAATTGAAAGGAGCGATCTGTACCAGATAGAATGGAAAATCTTTCTTGAAATCGCTGCGCCAGTTTTCAATCAGGGTTTTCATCAGTTGAGAATAAACCGGATAGTTGCCACAGTTTGATTCACCCTGATACCAGATAGCGCCCGCAATTCCGTAAGGAGCAACCGGTGAGATCATCGAATTGTACAAAACTCCCGGCGCTCCCGGCCAGCCGTCAAAATGCTCGGAATATTTGGCTTTGTTCAGTTCGGGATTTTTTTCGATCCGGCTTTTTTCGATCCACACTTCGGCGGGAGTTCCTCCCCAGGCCGAAACTATGATTCCGACGGGAACATTCAGTTTTTGCTGCAATTCGCGGGCAAAAAAGTAGCCAACAGCGCTGGTTGCACGCATGGTTTCCGGAGTGCATGTGGTCCAGATGGCGTTGCAGGTTTGCTGCGGAAACTCGGCTCCGATGCGTGCCACATGAAAAATCCGGATATTCGGATGGTTCGCTTTCGCCGCTTCTTCCTCGCCATTAATCAGCTTCCAGTTCACACTCATTTCCATGTTCGACTGGCCGCTGCAAATCCATACCTCGCCGAGCATCACGTTTTTCAGCGTCACTCCTCCCTCTCCGAGAATCTGGATAGAGTAGGGGCCGCCCGCACCGATCGTCTGGAGGGTGGTTTTCCAGGCCGCCGTATTGTCTGCCTTCACTTTGATGGTGTCTTTGCTGTTCCAGTTTGCAACAATTTTTACGGTTTCACCGGGACCCGACCAGCCCCAGATGGCGACTTTTGAATTTTGCTGAAGGACCATGTTATCGGAGAAAACCGAAGGCAAAATTATTTTTGCAAATAGTGTGGAGGAGAATCCGAAAAGAATCAAAAGGATAAAAATGAAGTTTTTCATGGTTGGTTATTTTAGTTTTTGTTAGTGATCAAAGCTAGAATAAAAATATCAATGATAAACTAATTTCTAGCCACTGGTTCAACAAACTTCATCCCTATAATCCATCGAAAATATAAAAGACTCGTTCCTCCAATCAGCTCTTGGCGATTGGATTGGTTAATCAATCCGAAATTGGAGAGAGTTTGTTTTAAAGCAGGTCAGCTTCCAGCAACAGTTCTTCCATTTCAAGCTGAACATTGACCGCTTCATTCCGCGCTTTTTCGGCAAAGTCTTCGCCATCCGATGCATAGATTATCTGACGTGAGGAGTTAACAAGCAATCCGCACATATCGTTCATACCGTATTTGGCAACTTCCTGTAAACTTCCGCCCTGAGCGCCAACTCCCGGAACCAACAAAAAATGATCGGGAATCAATTCTCGGATTTCTTCCAGTTTTTCGGCTTTGGTGG
Organism: Prolixibacteraceae bacterium; assembly: GCA_025355875.1. Classification (GTDB taxonomy): domain Bacteria; phylum Bacteroidota; class Bacteroidia; order Bacteroidales; family Prolixibacteraceae; genus Aquipluma. Next base: position 38,746 of record JANXYV010000171.1, read on the forward strand.
CGCCAACCACATACATCATGTTGTCGGTAGTTCCCCAGGTTTGAGAGGTTTTTAGTACCGATTCAAACAATTGTTCGCCGGTTTCTTCATTTTTCAGGTATTGAAAATCGGCCGCTCCTTTGTTCGAGGTCAATGCCAGAACAATCACCCAACGGTCGAGGTAAGTCATGAATGGTTTGATGGAATCTTCGCCCATGTAGGGAGCTACGGTTACCGCGTCAAAATCCATGTGCTCGAAGAAGGCTCGGGCATACAAATTTGAAGTGTTGCCAATATCGCCACGTTTGGCATCGGCAATGATAAATTGCTCCGGATATTTTTCACGGATGTACTTCACTGTTTTCTCCAAACTGATCCAGCCTGCGACTCCCTGGCTTTCGTAAAAGGCAAGGTTGGGTTTGTAGGCGACACACAGATCGTGCGTGGCATCAATAATTTCTTTGTTGAAAGCGAAAATCGGGTCGCTGGTTTCGTTCAGGAAACGAGGTGTTTTCAGGATATCGGTATCCAGTCCGATGCACAAAAAGCTGCGTTTCAGTTTAATCTGTTCAAAAAGTTGTTCTCTATTCATGATATTTTGGTTTAGAATAGCAGCTCAATAATCAACTTACTCACAGACCCCGTCATCCCGAATTTATTTCGGGATCTGTTGTTAGGTTGAGATCCTGAAACAAGTTCAGGATGACTATATAAACAGCTACTCGCTTTTTATTAAATTTCTGCCTCTTTCAGTCGTTCTGCGTTTTCTTCGACCTGCAGTTTGTCGATAATTTCATCGAGGTCGCCGCCAACTACCGCCTGAAGGTTATAAATGGTCAGGTTGATGCGGTGGTCGGTAATGCGTCCCTGCGGCCAGTTGTAAGTACGGATTTTGGCAGAGCGGTCGCCGGTTGAAACCATCGTTTTGCGTTTCGATGCAATGGCATCCAAGTATTTCTGGTGTTCCTGGTTGTAAATTCGGGTACGCAACTCAATCATCGCTTTTGCAAGGTTCTTGATTTGTGATTTCTGATCCTGACAGGTCACTACAATTCCCGTTGGAATGTGAGTCAGACGGATGGCCGAATAAGTCGTGTTTACCGACTGACCGCCTGGTCCAGAAGAACAGTAGGTGTCTTTCCGGATATCGCTGTCGCGCAGGTCGATGTCGAATTCTTCCGCTTCAGGCAAAACGGCCACGGTGGCAGCCGAGGTATGCACACGGCCCTGCGTTTCGGTCTGTGGCACGCGCTGAACTCGGTGAACGCCTGATTCATATTTCATGATTCCGTAAACACCTTCGCCTGAAATGGTTGCCACGATTTCCTTGAATCCTCCGGAAGTTCCTTCGCTGGTATTGGTTACTTCCAGACGCCATCCGCGGCGTTCGCAGAATTTGGAGTACATGCGGAATAAATCGCCTGCAAAAATACTGGCTTCGTCGCCACCGGTTCCCGCACGGATTTCGAGAATGGCATTTTTACCATCTTCCGGATCGGCAGGAATCAGGAGCAATTTTATGTTTTGTTCTTTTTTAGCAATGATCGCTTCCGAAGTTTCGATTTCTTCACGCGCCATTTCGCGCAAATCTTCGTCGGTTTCTTCCGCCAGTATTTGCTTACCCGATTCGATGTTGTCGATGGTCGCTTTAAATTCCTTGAAAGCATTTGTAAGCAACTCCAGTCGTTTATATTCCTGATTGAGTTTGACGTAGCGTTTCATGTCGCTCATCACCGATGGATCGGTAATTTGTGAGCCAACTTCTTCGAACCGATACCGGATCGATTCGTATTTTTCCATTAATGAATAGTCTGCCATATTGTTGAGATACTAGATTTTAGATAAAAAGATATTAGACGAAGACGGGCAATTTGAGATACCCAAGCTAATATTCGAATTCGCCAAACTGCGATTTGATGGTGAGTTTTTTGCCTTCAGCGGCTTCAACGCGCCCAACGATGCGGGCTTCGATGTTGTATTTTTCGGATATTGCAATCACCTCGGCGGCAAATTCCGGAGCCAAGTAGATTTCGAAACGGTGCCCCATGTTGAAAACCTTGTACATTTCCTGCCAGCTGGTTCCTGATTCTTCCTGAATCATTTTAAACAGAGGAGGAACGTCAAAGAGATTGTCTTTAATCACATGAACATTGTCGACAAAATGCAGCACCTTGGTTTGTGCGCCGCCTGAACAATGGATCATTCCATGAATGTTTTTCCGGAGCGCTTCCAGTAAATCTTTCACCACCGGCGCGTATGTGCGGGTAGGAGAGAGTACCAGTTTTCCCGCATCCAGTCCAACTCCGGTGATGGCATCAGTCAGCCTTTTGTTTCCGGAATAAACCAATTCTGCCGGAACTTCCAGATCGAAACTTTCCGGATATTTTTGGGCCAGGTAATTGGCAAAAACATCGTGACGAGCCGAGGTCAGACCATTGCTGCCCATGCCGCCATTGTATTCTTTTTCGTAAGTGGCCTGTCCGAATGAGGCCAACCCGACAATCACATCACCTGCCTGAATACGGTCAGCCGAAATCACATCTTCGCGTTTCATGCGGCAAGTCACAGTTGAATCAACAATGATGGTGCGAACCACGTCACCCACATCGGCAGTTTCGCCGCCGGTTGGGTAAATGTTCACGCCCATTTTGCGCAGTTCGGCACACAGTTCTTCGGTTCCGTTGATGATGGCAGCAATTACTTCGCCCGGAATGCGGTTTTTATTGCGGCCAATGGTCGACGATAATAAAATGTTATCGGTGGCGCCTACGCAAAGCAGGTCATCGAGATTCATGATAATGGCATCCTGTGCAATGCCTTTCCAGACTGAAATGTCGCCGGTTTCTTTCCAATACAGGTAAGCCAGCGACGATTTGGTGCCAGCGCCATCGGCATGCATAATGTTGCACCAGGCCGGATCGCCCCCCAGAATATCGGGGATGATCTTGCAAAAAGCCTTTGGATACAATCCTTTGTCGATGTTACGGATAGCATTGTGCACGTCTTCTTTCGAAGCCGACACCCCACGCGCCATATATCGGTTATCTGCTGACATATACTCTAAAAATTTCGCTGGCAAAGGTAATATTTTTGAGGAAATAATTTGGAAGGGAGTTGTATAGCTATATTTTCTTGATTTTCGTCGGGTTCTGTCTGCAATCAAAGACAGAGGTAATGGTGATCAGATTTTCCTTTTCCCAGTAAATTATTTTGTAGTTGCTTTCAACGAGGTATCTATAATCTTCAGGATAATCACTCAAGAGTTCTTCTTTCGCTCCAGCTAATGGATTGCTTTCCAAAATGGAAACCCTATCAATTATTTGGTTGACTATTTTTCTGGCGATTTTGAGACTGACCTCCAATGAGTAGTAATCAAATATGTCCTGAAGTTGCCTTTCCGACAACTCGGACCATTCAATCCTTATTTCCATGTTTTAACCTTTTCCTTGAGTTCCTCGTGAGGGATTACCCGACCAGCATCGCTATCTCGTTTTGCCTGATCAATCATGTCATGGAATTCGTTCAATGACATAGGTTTTAGATCCTTTTCGTGAATGGCTTTCTTCTCTTGTCTGATCAATGATTCAAGCTTAGCAATCAGGCTTTCGTCACTAATACGAAGGAATTCCTCTATTAAAATCAGTTTTCTTGCTTGAATGTTCATGTCTTTTATTCTTTCAACAAATATAAAGATTTTCAATCTTCTTTATTCATATAGGTGGAATTTCGATTAAAGTGCAATGCAGATGCAAAACCAATGACCCCTTCCCGATATTCATCGTGGCAAGCAGTTGCCGTTATCGCACAAACAAGTGGCAAATCGGGGTAACCTAATGAGTTTTTTTGAGTTTCCTTTTTTGAGAAACTTGAGTAATGTTTCCTTCTTGATACTTTGAGTTGGGAAATATTCCCCATACCATTTACGTAGCTCCTCCAACTTATCTTCTAATGTTAAGTTTGTTTTATTCAGTTTATTACCTAGATGTCTCAGATCAGCTTCAATACATTTTCTTCCTACTTCTGTATTTGCCCATTTTGCTCTTTTCTTATCAATAGTATTTCTTTTATAACTGCTTGTCTGCTTCGCACAAGCAAACTGCCTAACTAATTGATAATATGATATTTACTAAAATGAATTGTATAATTGCCAACTTTCACAATATCAGTACTATATGCATAAACAACTTGTTTAAAGCAGATAAGCAGTCTTTTATATTCTTTTCCTTGGTCTGTTTTCATCCATTCTTCATAAAGCATATTTTGCTCTTCAATAGATTTTAAATCCATACCTAGAGTGTCTTCCCTTACACCTTTAATATTGATTTCAGGATCGAAGTCATATATATACCTTGCTTCAAGTTCTTTGCAAAGTTCACGTGGACAGAATTCGAGTACATAAAAAGAAAAATTATCGATACCATACTTGTGGTAAAGCAGTTGAAACATCCAATTAATATGTCGATTCTGTTCCAAAGCTTTAATGTGTTCCAGATACCTTCTTTCTATACCTTCCGTGGCACTTCCAATATAGATCATATCATTAATCTTTGAGTGGAAAACATATATTCCGGTTTCTATTTCTGGATTTGAAAGTAAAGCATGTTCGTTCCACTTTATTAATTGTTCACTAACGGAATTCATTTTGAATTCAGCCTGTTGTCTAAACTTATTTTTTCTTGGTTGCAAATAACTTAACCACGAGTAATCAATGGACATGATTGTTTTAGAATTAGATTAATTATTGCTTTCCTAGTCTTACAAATTACCGTATTAAATTAAATCTCATTCCAGAACTTCGCCAATAAACTTTAGATAAAGAGATGCATTTAAATTTAATTTTATGTCAATAAAGTTCCGAAATCCGGCGGCTAGCTTCGGTGATAGAGTTTGATCTATTCATTATTAATCCTTTCTGACAGTGCATCATGTACTACCTTACTATTTTCAAATACAAACTCTCTTTGTCTCTTTGAAGTCATTCTTACATGAACAGCAGAATTACAAATTGATAAAATGCCCCTAGGAGCCTGTCGGACTTTGACCTTTTTAGACGTTTTTATTCGCCCTCCTACCTGAGAACAAATTGAAATATGCAATTCTCAGGGGCTTTAAAGGTTATAGTCCGACAGGCTCCTAGT